>CALLPS010000010.1 GCA_938015355.1 uncultured Pleurocapsa sp. | reverse complement strand
CCATTTTCGACATGAAGTACGTGCCAGCCATAAGCTTCAAAACGCTTGGAAACATCTTCAGTAAAAGATACATCAGTTGAACCATCAATGGAAATATGGTTATCGTCATATAACGCAATTAACTTTCCTAGTCCTTGATGTCCGGCAAAAGAACAAGCTTCTCCCGAAATACCTTCCATGTTACAGCCGTCACCTAAAATAACATAGGTATAGTGATCAACTAAAGTAGCATCGGGTTTATTAAACTTAGCTGCCATGTGAGCTTCTGCCAAAGCCAAACCAACACCATTAGCAATACCTTGACCCAAAGGACCAGTAGTAACTTCGATCCCAGCAGTCACAAAGTTTTCAGGATGTCCAGGAGTCTTAGAACCCCATTGACGGAATTGCTGAATATCTTCAATCGATACACTGTTATAGCCCACAAGGTACATGAGGGCATACTGTAACATTGAACCATGTCCAGCAGAAAGTACAAAGCGATCGCGATTGAACCAAGTCGGATTTTTGGGATTGAAGCGTAGGAACTTATCCCAAAGCACAAATGCCATAGGAGCTGCTCCCATAGGTAGTCCTGGATGTCCAGAACTAGCTTTTTCAATCGCATCTATGGCTAAAAAACGAATCGAATTAATACAAAGTTCTTCAACTGATTTAGCTGATTGATTAGTTTTGATTTGAGGAGTTGTAACCATAATTAGTTTCTTGTTTAGCTAGATTAATTTAACTTTGTGTGATCTAAAACTCTTTTCTTTACTAGGCATAGGAATTCGCAGGTTCCTTAACCGAGTTAACACGAGCAATTTCTTGATATAGAATCTCTAAATTCTGTGCCAGGGGCAGCTTAGAATTATAAGCACTGGAACCAGCTACCAGCATCGTCGCTCCTGCCTCTACCGCTAGAGGGGCCGTTTTTGCATTAACTCCACCATCGACACCGATAGGGATGTTGCGACCTCTTTGACGAAGTATCTCTTTGAGGCGACGGATTTTATTAAGTTGGGAGTTAATGAATGATTGACCGCCAAAACCAGGATTTACCGTCATAATTTGCACGATGTCAACTAGATCCAAGACCTCTTCAATGGCTTCGATAGAAGTACCAGGATTAATCGTCACACCCACTTCCAGACCAAGATTAGCGATTTTTGAGAGAGTTCGATGTAAGTGAGTACAGGCTTCTTGATGGACAATAAGACGATCTGCTCCCGCCTGGGCAAATTCCTCCAGATAACGTTCTGGTTCATCAATCATTAAGTGAATATCTAGTTTTATCTTCACTAACGGACGTAGAGCAGCCACAATTCCAGGTCCAAAACAGAGATTAGGCACAAATTGTCCATCCATGACATCAATTTGAATCGCTTTAACGTCTGCTGCTTCTGCTTCTCTAGCTGCTGCTCCTAAGTTGGCAAAATCTGCCGATAATAGTGAAGGTTCGATGATAATTTGTTCAGACATCATAATTTTTCTGGCTCATAGATAAGATCGAGATTAAGTTAGGAGAAAATTCCCTTAATTCCATCAAGAGTGCCATGCCCAATTAAAAATTAAGCATGGTAACCAAACTTGTGAAATTTAAAAGTTTTAAACCAACTTGAGATATTGTTGAATTAATTGGACGGCAACGGAACCTTCTCCGACAGCGGAAGCCACACGCTTGATCGATCCTTCACGAATATCCCCCGCAACAAAAATGCCAGGAATATTGGACTCAAGGTGGAAAGGATCTCGATCTTCTTGCCAGATACGATTTTCTTTGTCTTCGTTATTAATCGTATCCGTTCCACTTAAGACAAATCCCTGGGAACTTTGACCTAAAAGCTTACTTAGACAATCAGAACGGGGTGTAGAGCCGATCAAAATAAATAGCATATCGGCATCAAGAGTAATCCGCTCTCCAGATAGTCGATTATCAAGAGTTAGTGCCTCAAGTCTTTCTGTCCCTTTCGCCTCAATTACAGTAGTGTTGAACCAAACCTTGATATTTTCTGTCGCATTAATCAAATCGATTAAATACTGAGACATCTTATCATCCAGGGTATTGCTACGGACGACAATATTAACGCTACGAGCGCGTTCCGAAAAATAGAGAGCGGCTTCTCCAGCAGAGTTACCCGCTCCAATCAGAAAGATGTCTTCGTCACTACAGGTAGCAGGTTTTTTACCCACACCGTAATATACTCCCGCTCCTGTTAACTGATCAATACTAGGAACATTGAGCTTACGGTAAGCAACTCCTGTGGCAACTAGAACTGAATAGGCACCTAGTTCAGTACCATCTCCCAGAGTTACAAATCGATAGAGACCATCTACACGAATGCTTTTAACTTCCTGAGGAATGAGGATTTCTACATCAAATTTCTTCGCTTGAGCTACCGCCCGTCTCGTTAAATCATCCCCACTCAAGCCCACGGGAAAACCTAAATAATTATCAATTTGTGGAGCGGTACCTGCTTGACCTCCCAAAGCCTCTCTCTCAATTAATACTGTTCGTAGTCCTTCTGATCCACCGTATATAGCAGCGGCTAATCCACTGGGACCGGCACCGACTACAATCAAGTCATAAAAAGGTTTTTCTGCACGCATTTGTAACCCAATTTTTTCGGCGATTTCCTCCATAGTCGGATCAACGAGTTTTGAGCCATCGGGAAATAAGACTAGGGGGTTAGTCAGATTATCCTCTTGAGGGAAAAACCATTTAATTAGACAGCGAGCTTCTTTGGAATCAATATTGATCCACTGGTATGTGACCCAGTTGCGAGCGAGAAAGTCTCTAATTTTATAAAGTTTGGGTGACCAACGATTCCCAATTAAGCGAATTCCTTCAACAGAGGGCATTAGAGCTTCTTGCCACATTTCCAGTAAATCATTCAGTGCAGGATAAAGATCTTCTTTGGGAGAATCACCTATCTCAGGCAAATAATAATCAACTTTGGCGGTGTTAACTGGCTGCATACCTCCGCTACCTGTTACAAGAACCTTCTTCGCATCGGGAAAAATATCGATGGAATGTTCGAGCAATTCCACTCCAGGTATTTCTGGCATTTGCTCATTAACTAAAATTAAAGCTAATTCTTGATCCTGTATCTTTAAAATTTTGAGTTTCTCAAGAGCTGCTTGAGATGAATCAGCTTGATTGACTTGAAAGCGATCGCCATATTCATCAACTAGATATTTGGTAACAGTTTGTAGAACTTGAACACTATAGTCTACTACTAATAAGACTGGCTTAGACATGAACTTTTACCTTGTGTGTTAAGATTTTTTTAAAAAGCTATAAAAATGCAAAAGTAACATAGTGTTGATAACACTAAAAAATGAAAAAATTACTTGTATTGTTTGCAAATTTACTAAATTTATACCGAAATAGTAGTTTAAGTTAAAAATGTGGTTGCTAATCTTTGAAGAATAATTAGCTTTCTATTCAGTTTAAACTACTAAAACAACAAGAGCTGACGAGTTAATACTACTTGTTGGATTTTTTTTTGAACAGTTATTTTTAGGAAGATAGGATCAAGTCTTGATATGAAATCTAGAAAAAGTATAGTTAAAGTCTACTGATAATTGAATTGTTATTTTACAAAATTAATTGTAATTAAATTCGAGAAAATATCTCATGCCATAATTTATTATTTTTAATATTTTATTTACTATTAGTGACAAGTTAGGCAAGAGAAAAAAGTCAAGTAATATATCTAGATTGAGAGTGATTTAAAAGCGATCGCACCCTTTCTAACTTTGCTCCTAGAAATTCTTCAAAAGCTTAGAGCTTAAAAGCGCAAGGGCGCAATCTAATAAGTGCAAGCCTTTTCCGAAAAGGTCTTGTTTCGGGCTAATACGCGCGAAGCGATACTAGTGATTATTGCTTTCGACCGAGTTTTCAATCAAATATCGTAGAACCAAGGTCATGGAAATTCCTCTTTCAACACAAAAGGCATGGAATTGACGTTTGAGAGATTCAGGAATATATCCTTTGACAACTACAGGATCATCAGATGCAAGTCTTAATTCATTTGGGATATCTGGCTTAGTGTTGATTAAATCTAGAATTGACTTTTCAAGTTTACTGCTAATTGTTATTCCATTTCTAATACAAAGCATTTTAAATTGAGTTTTAAGTGGACTTGGGACATTCGTTTTTATCACATTCTTCATCGAGTTAATATATTTTGTTTTAATTTATAAACTGCTCGACTCGTCGGGTGAGTCTGTCAAAATAATCCGCACATTGTCATTAACCAACGTCATCAACCAACTCCTTTTCCTATAAGGATTATAGAGATCAAACTAAACTATTAATTTGATTAAGGTTGTGAACACATTAGCAAAGTAACAAGTTAAAATTAAAACCTTATGAGAAAATATCAAAAAATACTGAAAAATCATAAGACAATTGGACGCAATCAAACTTCATCATTGCTCCCATAAAGCTTAAGAAAATATAATATTTCGCCGTCTCTTTTTATTTAACAATATTTTTATATTTTATAGTCTTTATGCTTTTAAATTGTTTTAAGGCTCTAATGAGTCAAAACAGATAAAGAATAATCATCTTATTGAAAAAAGGAAGTTTTTTTTGCGTTTAACTTCTTAAAGTTACCTAGATTTAGATAAAGAAAATATTGTTTACTAAGTGTTGTTTACTCTAATATAAAACAGACAAACAAATAATATACGATATACCAGTTTAGATATAAAGAAGATAAAACTTCTTGAACATTTTTTACTATGCCAAATAATTACAAGTTTGAGTTTTACCTTGATAACGATAGTTTAAAAAGTATAAAATAATATAAGTATTTAGGTATAGCTTGATTTGAAATTTTAAAAGCTATTAAAGCCCAAAGACAATCTTTTAAAAGCCAAAATTCTAGTTGTTTTTTCACACAATGAATAAATTTAGAGTTAATCTGGGTTTCAAATTTTGTCGCTAACACACAAACCAAAATACTGCTAAGGCTCTTCTTGAAGTCTTTATTGAAACCGATTACGGAAAAAATAACTAGGAAACTTTTGATGAGAAAGAACGTTAGCTATCTTGCCTTATAAGTTTCAAGCTAGATTCATTTTTTTTGTGATGGGATGTAACTTTTAAGGTTAGAAGTACGGAGCAGTTTGAAATTATGAATAAACCGATAATAATCGTAGTAGATGACGATTTGGAAGTCTTGCGCACCATAGTTCGCGATCTGCGCCATCAGTATGGCTCCTCTTACAGGATACTATCTTCAGATTCAGGGGAAAAAATGTTAGAGGCGCTTTCTTCCTTAAAATTGCAAAACAAATCAGTAAGCTTATTTATCATCGATCAGCGTATGCCTCGGGTCACTGGCATAGAGTTTCTCGAACAAGCGAGGGTCATCTTTCCCCATGCAAAACGAGTGTTATTAACTGCATATGCTGATATCAGTGTCGCTATTGATGCCATTAATCAGATCCAGATTGATTATTATCTCAGCAAGCCATGGACTCCGCCAGAAGTTAGTCTATACCCTATACTCAGCGATTTATTGGAGGGATGGAGAAGCACACATTTCTCGATCAAAGAATGTATTCAAATTCTCGGCTGTAGATGGTCTACCAAAACCCATGAAGTCAAAGATTTCTTAGCTAGTTATCATGTTCCCTATATATGTCGGGATCTGAGTCATGACCAAGAAGCCTGTCGGATCATGGAACAGAGAAACTATGATTTTTCACAACTGCCGTTAATTCTATTTCCAGATGGCTCTCAAATGAAATCTCCCTCGACTCGGGAAATAGCCCAAAAAATTGGCTTGCAAACCCGCACTCAAATACCATTTTACGATTTGATCATTATCGGGGGTAGTCCAGCTGGTTTGGCGGCGGCGGTTTATGGATCATCTGAAGGTTTAAAAACTGTCCTCATTGAAAAGCAAGTCCCAGTAGAACTGGCGGAAACTTGTTCTCGGATTGAAAATTATTTTGGTATTCCTACCGAAGATGCTGTAGCTCAAGCATGTAAATTAGGAACAGAGATTATCTCGCCTCAAGAAGTTACCAAAGTTAAAGTAAATAACCGCTATAAATATGTAAGTTTGACAGATAATACAGAGCTTAGTTGTCATAGTGTAATTTTGGCGACAGGAGTAAACTACAAAAAGTTAAAAATATCAGGTATTAGCAATTTAATTAGTGCTGGCGTGTACTATGAAGTATCACTAACGGAAGCGCTTGCTTGTCTTGGCAAAGATATTTATATCGTTGGTGGAGATAACTCAGCAGGAAGAGCGGCAATGTATCTTGCCAACTATGCTCGTTCGGTAACTATCTTGCTCAGAGAAGAATCATTAGCCACGAAAATGTCTAGGTATTTAATCGATCGCATCAAGAGAATAGATAATATCAAGGTTAAATCTGGTACGGAAGTAGTTGAGGTCTCAGGAACAGAAAGACTAGAAGCCCTAACTCTGGCAAACTTGAAAACGGGAACGATGGAGACTGTTGCGGCTAATGCTCTATTTATTTTGATCGGTGCGGAGCCAAACACGAAATGGTTACAAGGTTTAATAAAGTGCGATCTTGATGGATATATCGTTACTGGTAACGATTTGATTGCCAGAGGCAAACAGGAATCGAAATGGGGCCTAAAGCGAGATCCATTTCTGTTTGAAACTTGTGTTCCAGGAATGTTTGCCATTGGAGATGTTCGCTGTAACTCGATTAAAAGAGTAGATTCAGCAGTTGGGGAAGGCTCCATTGCCGTTAAATTAGTCCATCAGTATCTTTCCTCGGCATAATTGATGAAATTAATTTTCTGGCGTTGCTGAAATAGCTACTTGTTAGAACTAAAATTTTTGATGCAATTAACATGTTGAATGCAATAACACTGTTTAAAGAATTATCCACTGAAGATCGCCTAGAACTTTTGAAAACAGGGACTGAAAGCTGTTTTAAATCAGGAGATGTACTGTTCCGGCAAGGAGATTCTGCTCGGCACTTTTATATTGTGACCAAAGGAGTCGTTAAAGTCTCCCGCAAAACAAATGATCGGGAATTTATTTTAGGAACTTATGGCAAGAATACTTTCTTTGGAGAAATTGCTTTGCTTGGTGAAATGACTCACCCCTTTAGTGGATTAGCAGTAGAACATAGCTGCGTATATACTTTTGACAAAGATAATTTTTGGCGCATGCTAGCACTTTTCCCTTCAATTAGAAAAGTTGTTCTGGATTATATGGGTAGACGGATGCAGGAGATGCAAATTATATCTCATGGTCACGAAAAGTTCATTGCCTTAGGAACTTTAGCGGCTGGGTTAGCCCATGAATTAAATAATCCAGCTTCAGCTGCTAATCGTGCGGTAGGTCAACTGCAAACTACGATGATGGAAAGGTATACTCTGCTTCTTAAATATATGGAGCAATACTTAACCCCAGAGCAGATGCAAGTCCTCTTAAAGTTGAAACATAACACCTTTATGTATGCCACTAAATCGATGTGTCTCAATTTTTCCTTAGATCCTTTAACTCGAATGGACTTGGAAGATCGATTAGTGAGATGGTTAGAAGAACGAGGAGTAGAAGATGGCTGGAAACTAACTTCAAGTTTACTTGTGGCAGGTATAACTCCCGAGCAACTGTCAGAAATTAGCGATCGCGTAGCAACGGATACTTTTAAGGATTTACTAACTTTGTTAGAGACAATGGTATCGGAAGCTAGTTTGCTTAATGTACTTTCCCAGGGAGTCGGACGAGTTTCGGAATTAGTTAGTGCTGTCAAAAACTACTCCCATTTAGATCAAGCTGTAACCAAGCAAAGTAACATTAGTATTCATCAAGGTCTTGAAAGTACTCTGACTATGATGAGTCATGAACTAAAAAAACATCAGATCTTAGTCGAACGGGATTATGCTAAAAATTTACCTCTTATCTATGGTAATGCAGCTACTTTAAATCAAGTTTGGTCTAATTTAATTGATAACGCGATTGATGCTGTGGGTGAAAAAGGTAAGATTCGAATTCGCACTTCTCAGGAAGAAGATAAGTGTGTCACTGTTGAGATTGCCGATAATGGTGCGGGAATTTCGACCGAGGTTCAAACTAGAATTTTCGAGCCATTTTTTACCACCAAAGAAGTAGGAAAAGGAACTGGTATTGGGCTTAGTCTAGTCTATCGGGTTGTAGTAAAGGAACATGATGGGGATGTCCGCTGTTTCTCTGAACCAGGGGAGACTAGTTTTCGAGTTCGTTTGCCTACTGTTGATTAATCTATATGTGTATTGAGCAATTTTTGTGATCTAACTAATGATTAAAGCTAGATTCTCTCAAAGCATAGCCGACGCTCCGCACAGTATAAATGAGCCTTTTGTCATTATGTTTTTCCAACTTGAGTCTTAGATAGCGAACATACACTTCAATGATATTAGAATCTCCCATGTAGTCATAACCCCAGACACTCTCAATGATTTGAGTACGAGTCAAAACCTGTCTGGGATGAGCAATTAAATATTCGAGCAGATTAAACTCGGTGGTAGTGAGATAGATGTAATGATCTCCACGATAAACTTCTCTTGTGGAAGAGTTTAACCGTAGATCTTCAAACATTAAAATTCTGGGCTTATGAACTACATATTTTCTGACTTTTACTCTAATTCTTGCCAAAAATTCACTCATGGCGAAGGGGACACAGACACAATCATCGGCACCAGAATCTAGAGCCGCAACGCAGTCATTAATTCGTTCCCCAGAGGTTATGGCTAAAACCGAAGTCTGACTTTCTCCAGAAGCTATCCGATAACAAAGATCTGAAGCTGAAAAACTAGAAATAGACCAGTCTAAAATAACTAGCTGAGGCTTACTTGTTCTGCATTTGAGTAATCCTGACATGCCATCATAAGCTAACTCAATCTCATATCCTTCATGAGAGAGTTCTAACTTAATCAAGTCAACTAGCTTGCTAGGACGTACAATTAGCAAAATTTTATATGCTTGAGATGAGATATTTTTGCTTAGTTTGGTTTGCTGTTGGCTATTTACATTTACCATGGGTTTTGCTTTATTGCTTAAAGTTAAAAGATCTGTGACTGTTGCTTCTAAAAAATTTTATGATGCATTATTTGACCCGACTCTTAACTTGTCACATAAACTTTAGCTCCTGCGGCTTGATCGAGTAATAACCAAAGCTCACCATTCGGCTTAATCAGGCGAGTGGGGTAAGTCATGTCATCTGCTGATGTAGCAAGAATCTGCTCTAGAGCAGGTTGTTTGTCTTCTCCTGCTATCAAAAAGATGACGCAACGAGCGTTGTTAATTAAGGGGACAGTGAAAGTTACACGGAGATTGTCTGCTTTATTACCAACTGTTATTAAGCGATCGCTCACTTTTAAAGCTGCGGTATGGGGAAACAAAGATGCGGTATGTCCATCATCACCCATTCCCAATAAAATCACATCGAATTGAGGCCACTCCACGCCAAAAACTCGCTTTAACTCAGCTTCGTATTGAGCCGCATCTACTTCTGGATTACCTGCTCCTGTTGGCATCGGATGAAGATTTGCTGCGGGGAAATTGACCCGAGACAGCCAAGCTTCAACTGCCATCCGCTGATTACTTTCAGGACTAGTTACCGCAACATAACGTTCGTCTCCCCAAAATATGTGAATTTGCTCCCAGGGAAGATTTTGCTGGGATAAAGCTTCATAAAGTGGTCGAGGAGTGCTTCCTCCTGCTAGAGCAATGGTACATATAGAACGTTCTTCAATAGCTAGCAGAATTTTTTGCGTAACTATTTCTAGCGCTCTGTCAATGAGAGTTTGCTTGCTTGATAAAACCTCTAGAATTCTTCCCATTGTTTTAAAACCTTTTGTTTGGTTAAATGGCTAAAGCACTTGGAAAGAAGAATTACCCTCAATCGGGTTTCTAGTGCGATCGCACTTCGTCAATCTTTTCCAACTAATTGTCTTTATGCCGAATAGTATTAAAGTAATTATTAAAAAAATGTTTTTTATGATCAGATAACCTATCTGATAATCTAAGGCTGCTACTTAGCTAAAGCGGTACTACTCTGCTTGAGAGTAGCAAATCCGATAGTGATATTAGCCATACGAGAAAAGATGACTACAGATTTTTGTTGAGATAAGTCGATTGAATTAGCGATGGGATAGCGTTGCTCCCCCATCGTATTTTGAATTGCACCTAGGTTAACGTAACGTGCTGACTCAGATTCATCATATTTTTCAGGGGGTTGGTTGACCGTATCTAAAAGAACATGTAAATCTGGTGCCTGATCCGTAGTACTAAAGCTGGAATCAATAACTAAATAGTGAATTCCATCTTCTTGAACAATTTTGGCTCTACCAGTAGTAGTGGCAGCAGCGGCTTCAAAAGTACCTTCCATAATTTTCTGAGAAATATTGGGTGCCGTAGTCGGTTGTAAATCCTTGGCTCCAGTATCTATTGAGGAAGACATTGTCGGTGAGACAGCTAAACAAAGTAGTGCCATCGAGCTAACTGCTGTTAAAGTAATACTTGATGGGAATAATTGTTTAAGTTTCATTAAATATTGTTTTTATTAAATGTATTTTTATTGTTAACTTTCAACAATTGCTAATGAACCTACATTATGTTGATCTTGAGTATTTTTTCCAGATCAAATAAGGAACTTAAGTTCAGGCTTAACTTCCTAAGTAACCTCTATCCCCCTCTACGACAGAAGATAGAGTAATCTGATTAAAGTAAATATTAGTCAGGTTAATTAGAGGAATGGCTGGTTTTTTTTGTAGGTTTGAAGTATATGATTGATAGCGGGAGTCTATTCTCAACTGATATTAGACACCAATTTAAAACGCATCCAGTTTTAAGGTGAGGAATGTTGAAATAAATTGCTGCATATCCAATCACCTTGTTGAAAACCATAGTTTTTACAGCGGTTTGAGAAAAGGTTCCCTAAAGAATTGGCTCTTACTTCACTTCAAAGGTCAAGGGTTAAAGGTTTTATTGATCTGCTTACGCCCCTAGTTTGAAATTCTAGTTTTGAATGTGGACGCGGTTTAACTAAATCTATTTTCTAACTACTTCAACAATGCTCTTTCCACAGTGTCTTTACTAACTGTAATGCCCCATTCCTGTTGGATTTTAGTAATTATTATCTGGTTTGAATTGTTGCAATACTGTTCTGACCACAGTTTGATCAGCTGTTTTTGTTCTGAGTCGAAGATTTCTTTTCTTCCTCTGCCAACTCGATTATACAAGCCCGCCAACTTATATTTACACCAATTGTTCTTCCAGTTATAAATAGTCTTGCGGCTTACACCCAAAATTTCGATTAGTTCTTGAATTTCATATTCTGAGTCTATCAGCAAGATACACTGCGCCCTAGTTCTTACTTGATAGTGTTTACTCTGACGATATATTCGCCACAACATCTTGCTTGTTTCAGGGGTCAATTTCTGATGCGATCTCACTTATCTAGTTTCAATCCTCATTCTCTACCGATCAATGCGATCATTGTGCATCATTGTGGATGCATTTACTTAAAATTTTAAGCGGAATAAAAACAGGTGAAATTATGTAATCTAGATTACGTTTATTCTTGTCTAAGAAATTAAAATAAATTATCAAATCCAGTCCAGGAAACTATTTTAAGCCTATTTTGTCAACATCTCCAAAATACTGATTGATGAACTTTAAGATAGCAAGATAAGAGCTTTACAAAGCTATAGAATAATCATTAACGCAAAATTAATTACATAAATAATCGCCTCAGAACCTTAGTAAATAAAGAAATAGTGTTCAATCAAGTGTGTAATTAATTTTAATCAAGAGCTTAAGTTTAAGTTAACTTGCTAAGTTGCTTCTCTGCAATGTGATATTTTCAAATGGTTATAGTTACTGAAAATAAATTTTTTAAGTTAGCTATCAAGAGACAAAAAGCATTCAAAAAGTACTATATATATAGTCTTTATGTTTCTTATTTACATACTGCTGCTTTTAAAATATTTTTTATAACTATATTTTTTCTGAAGATTTAGTTGATCATTGCTAGGTTAACGACTTCCCAGAACAACACTTTACTTAGTGAACTGTAAATAATGAAGAAAAAATTGCTCAAGATAGTAACGGCAATAATGATGTCTGTTACCTTGTTGCTAGGGAATTGCCTCCCATTCATGAGCCAGGGTACGGCTCTGGCAGCAACAGAATATAAGTATCAGTACCAACGTAATAAACAAGCAAAGTCCAAGACCAATTCTGATACTTCAGAAAAACCCAACATCCTGGTACTGATGGGGGATGATATTGGTTGGTTCAATATCAGTGCCTACAACAACGGCATGATGGGCTACAAAACTCCCAACATCGACACCATAGCCAAAGAAGGGGTAATGTTCACTGACTTATACGGCGAACAAAGCTGTACTGCTGGTCGAGCAGCCTTTATCACTGGTCAGGCTACCATTCGTACTGGTATGACTAAAGTAGGACTACCTGGGGTTGATGTTGGTCTCCAGAAAGAAGACCCGACTTTAGCAGATCTACTTAAACCCCTAGGGTATCGCACTGGTCAATTCGGCAAAAACCACCTCGGTGATTTAGATAAATATCTGCCTACTAACCACGGATTTGATGAGTTCTATGGTAACCTCTACCATCTAAACGCAGAGCAAGAACCAGAGGACGAAGACTATCCCGAAAAAGGTATCTACCCTAGTTTCGATATGTTTCGTCCCCGAGGTGTACTTCATAGTTATGCTGCGGACAACAAACATCCTTGTGAAAAATTGCCAGTATGGGATGGAGGAGAAAGAGTCCGTAATGTAACCGACAACAATGAAACTCTTGAGGATGGTTCAGAAAATCCCAACTTTAGTTATGGTCAAAGAGTTTGCGATACGGGCCCTCTAACCAAAAAGCGGATGGAAACCATCGATGAAGAGGTTCTAGGTCGTACAGAACAGTTCATTGTAGATGCTAATGCTGCTGATGAGCCATTTTTTGCCTGGTTTAACACTACGCGGATGCACGTCTTTACTCACCTGAAAGATGAATCCCAGGGAGTAACAGGTCAAGGCATCGAAGCAGACGGCATGGTTGAACATGACAATATGATCGGTGAAATTATGAGTTTCATTGATGAACAAGATGCCAAGACTGGCAAGGATACTATTGTTATCTATACTACTGATAATGGTGCAGAAGTCTTTGGTTGGCCAGACGGTGGTATGACTCCTTTCCGTGGTGAAAAGAATACCAACTGGGAAGGTGGTTTCCGTGTACCAGGTATGATCCGTTGGAAGAACCATATTCCCGAAGGTGTAGTTTCTAACGAAATTATATCTCACCTAGATTGGATTCCTACTCTCATGGCTGCTGCGGGTGTAGATGATATCCAAGGGAAACTGCTTGATGGATATGAGGGATTTAATGTTCACCTAGATGGTTATAACTTCTTACCTTATCTAATGAAGGCAGATCGTCGACGGGCATCAAGTACTAGTGTTAAGTGTAAACCCAGTGTTGATTTTCCAGCAGATCAACCAAGACCTGCATATTGTCCTCCTCGTCATGAGTATATCTACTTCACTGATGATGGTTATCCCTCCGCAATACGTTATGACGACTGGAAATTGGTCTTTAGTGAGCAACGAGCCGAAGGCTTTAATGTTTGGTCAGAACCTTATGTTGATTTAAGACTTCCTCGGCTGCTTAATTTGCGTCGTGATCCTTTCGAGAAAGCTAATTACGAATCAGACAATTATGTTGACTGGCAATTCCGCAGAAGTTACTTACTTGGTCCAATCCAGCTATATATAGCTAAGTTACTCAATACTTTTGTACAGTATCCACCTCGTCAAAAACCTGCCTCTTTTAGTATCAACCAGATCGTTGATGGGGTAGTAGACGAAATCAAGCTAGATCAGTTGCAAGAAGACTTCCCTGTGATTACTAAACTCAGAAATATCGTGGACAAAATGCGTGCTCCTTCTTCGATTAATTAAATCTACTTGGTTTATGAATAATCAAAGTAGTTAATCCTAGTCCGTTATTTCTCCCCGAATTTGTAACTACCAATAGTTCTCTCCTTAAATTGGGCTGCGGTCTACATCAAAGGAGAGAACTTAAATCAAAACTTTAGAAACTAGCTATTTGCAACCCATGAACAGAAAAACATTAACATTTTTTCTTTCCGTACTGATCTCAGCCCTCTGCTTAGGAGGAGCTTTTGGCTCACGAACTGCTTATGCAGCCCAAGAAGACTTGTTAGATTCTTGGAATGAAGGCGTTAACAAAACAGCAATCATAGATTTTGTCACAAAAGTCACTGGTGAGGTTGGATCTAATCCAGTTGACATAGAGGAGCGAATTGCCGT
>CALLPS010000009.1 GCA_938015355.1 uncultured Pleurocapsa sp. | reverse complement strand
GGCTGCACTATACGCCAACTGCCTCTCCAAGCCCAATTTACGCCAGAGAGATAAAGCGATCGCAATACCAATCAATCCCAGACACAAAAACAAATCAACCGTATCTAAGGCAATTAAATCATCCACTCTTACTCATTACTCATTACTCATTACTCATTACTCATTACTCATTACTCATTACTCATTACTCATTACTCATTACTCATTACTCATTACTCATTACTCATTACTCATTACTTACTCATGGTGCTAATCGATTAATCATCCAACTACCATCCCCTTGTAAATCATATACTAGGCGATCGTGAAGACGACTAGGACGACCTTGCCAAAACTCAATCCGATTCGGTATGACCCGAAACCCCCCCCAATGTTCAGGCAAAGGGACAGTAGCATTATCGCTATATTGCTGTTTTAGGTCGGCTAATTTTTGTTCTAACACTTCACGACCAGGAATGATGCGACTTTGATCTGATGCCCAAGCACCAAGCTGAGAGGATTGGGGACGACTATGAAAATACTCCGCTGATTCTGTGGTTGATAGCTGCTCAACTTTGCCTTCAATACGGACTTGTCTTTCTAATTTCTGCCAGAGAAAAACTAGTGCCGCATAAGGATTGTTAATTAACTGTTGTCCCTTTTGGCTTTCATAATTGGTATAAAAAACGAAACCTGCTTCACTTACTCCTTTAAGCAAGACAATTCTCGCTGTCGGTCTACCTTCTGGTGTTGCAGTAGCAAGAGTCATGGCGTTGGGTTCAATTACATCAGCATCTAAAGCTTGCTGAAACCAGACTTGAAACTGCTTAATCGGATCTAAGTCGAGATCAGCTTTTGCTAATCCTGCTAAGGCATAGTTTTGTCTAAGATCGGCAATTGATGAATCCACGTTGATATTCAGGAGTAAACAAACAATTATTAATTTAACAACTTATTACAGTAAAAAATATTCATAATTCAGGGTTTATGCTTATTGTCCAATACTTGTTTTTACCAAAAACAGTTGTAAAAAACATAAATTATAGATTATAAATTATGAATTATGACAACAACTCCTGCACAAGAAGCGATCGCTAATTTAATCAATCTAGCGGAAAGAGGGGAAATTGATCCTTGGGATGTTCCCGTAATCAGTATCATTGATCGTTTTTTAGCCGAACTCGGACTAATTGGCGAAGCTAAATCCATTCAACAGGAAGCCGATCTTCCTCGCTCAGGTCAAGCCTTTCTTTGGGCATCAATGTTAGTGCTGTTTAAAGCCGACAGTCTTAATCAGCTAGAAGAACAACTAGCAGAAATTGAAGAAGAGGAATTTTTTGAAGAGGAAATTGATTTAGACCATGCTAGGAGATCACTCCCTGCTAATTTAGAACAGCATTTACGTCGTCGTACCTCAGTTAAACCCGTAGGGAAACGCCGTGTCACCCTTCAAGAGTTGATTGAGCAGTTAGAACATATTGCTGCTGAAATCGAAGCAGCGGCTACCGATGGCTCTCCCCGTCGCTCAAAACGTTCCCGCAGCGCAGCGATTAAGGCGATCGCCCAATTAGCCCACAACGAAAACCTAACGGAGTTGGCTGCTCAATTAGAAAGTTTTCTGCATCTTAATCTGACTCAACTAGCATCCGACCAAAATTATATTGACTGGGAACAGTTATTACAAAAATGGCAACTTAAAGAATCGGCAGTGGATACGACGGTAGAGAAACACTTGGATTCAGATCGGGCAGGAGTATTTTGGGCACTGCTTTTGCTCTCGGCACAGTCAAAAGTAGAATTATTTCAAGAAGAATTCTACCAAGATTTAAGTATCCGCCCGCTCAATTCCTGTGTTCAAAATTGATTCTTCAGTGGACATTGTTGATACACTGTAATAGTTTAAAAATAGTTATTATAAGTCTGGTTGAGGAGAAGCTTTAATGAAAGCCATGATTTTGGCGGCTGGTAAAGGCACTCGCGTTCGTCCCATAACATACACAATTCCCAAGCCCCTGATTCCGATTTTACAGAAACCAGTCATGGAGTTCCTATTAGAGCTACTTCGGCAACATGGTTTTGATCAGATTATGGTTAATGTTAGTCATTTAGCCCACGAAATAGAAGGCTACTTCCGTGATGGTCAGCGTTTTGGCGTTGATATTGGCTATTCATTTGAAGGTAGCATTGTTGATGGTGAATTGGTTGGTGCCGCAGTTGGCTCTGCGGGGGGATTGAGAAAGATTCAGGATTTTAACACTTTTTTCGATGATACTTTTGTCGTGTTGTGTGGAGATGCTTTAATCGATCTGGACTTAACTGCCGCAGTTAAACAACATCGAGCCAATGGTGCGATCGCTACAGTAGTCACTAAGAAAGTACCCAAGGAAGATGTGTCCAGTTACGGTGTAGTAGTTACAGACGATCAGGGACGGATCAAATCTTTTCAGGAAAAACCAACTGTAGAAGAAGCTCTAAGCACAGATATTAATACTGGAATTTATATTTTTGAACCAGAAATATTTGACTATATTCCACCTAATCAAGAATTTGATATTGGTGGGGAGTTATTTCCCAAATTAGTCGAGAAACAGGCTCCCTTTTTCGCTGTCTCCATGGATTTTGAATGGGTCGATATTGGAAAAGTTCCTGATTATTGGCAGGCTGTTCGTGGGGTTTTAACCAGAGAAATTAAAAATGTGAATATCCCTGGTACGGAGGTTGCCCCTGGAATTTATACAGGATTAAATGTCGCAGTTAACTGGGACAAGGTAGATATTACGGGACCCGTATATATTGGAGGTATGACCAAGATCGAGGATGGAGCAAAGATTATTGGACCAGCAATGATTGGACCAAACTGTTATATCTGTAGTGGTGCGACGGTGGATAACAGTGTAATTTTTGAATATTCCAAATTGGGAGAAGGTATTCGCCTAGTGGATAAGCTCGTTTTCGGACGTTACTGCGTTGATAAAACTGGGGCAGCGATTGACCTACAAGCGGCAGCCTTAGACTGGCTGATTACTGATGCTCGTAATAATTCTTCCATACAAGAACTTGATGAACATAAGGTAATTAAAGACTTTTTAAAAGAAGACAATTAAACCTAATATCAGGCGTTCTCTATCATCAGGGAACGCAAGTTCATCACAAAAAATAAAGTAACCGAATAATTATTGACATTTTTTAGACTTTTGTTGATACAATGACTAGAGTTACAGTGGGCTATAACTCAGTTGGTTAGAGTGTCACATTGACATTGTGGAAGTCGGCGGTTCGAGTCCGCCTAGCCCAACTTATTTTATCTCATTTATCAAAACATCTCTAAGCTCTAAGCTATAGGCTAATCGCCTTTTAGTTGGTGTTATTTCATCGTCTTGGCAGTTAGTTTCCAGCTTTCTGAGGAATTAATTTTCAACCTAACTCAGGATCGCTGTGAAATCGCCAGATATGTTACCATATAAGCGACTACGGGATGTAGCGCAGCTTGGTAGCGCACTGCTTTCGGGAAGCAGGGGGCGAAGGTTCAAATCCTTTCATCCCGACTCAGAGATACTTGGCAAATTCAAAAATCATATAGGGTAAACATGCCAGATGCTTCTCTCGGCTTATCTTCTACTGCACCTAAAGCTTTAAGTGTTTCTATTTGTGCAGGCTCTAAACCTGTTATTCCAGTAATATTCATTCCTTCGTATGGTCGAGGACTTTTGAAAGTGTTGGTACATTCGTAAGTTGTTAACTTCCACAACTTAACCGTTCCATCTTTGCTACCACTAGCCAAGCTTAAGCCATCTGGACTAAAGGATACAGAAACTACCTCTTGGCTATGTCCGTGAATAATTTTGAGACATTTGCCTGTTTCACTATCCCAAAGTCTAACAGTGCGATCGTAACTGCCACTAGCAACAATATTTTTGTGTGGATGATATGCCACGGATTGTATCCAACTGTTATGTCCTTTCAATTCTCTAATACTTTTTCCAGTTTCACTATTCCACAACCTAATAATGCGATCGTTACCGCTGCTAGCTATTACCTGACCATTGGGACTAATAGCGATCGACCAAATTTGAATTTTATTAGAGCCATCAACTACTGTCTTAATTAATTCACCTGTTTCAGGATGCCATTTTTTGATGGTACAGTCATCGCTTCCACTGTAAAGATATTGACCGTCAACACTAAAGGCAAGAGAGCGAATCCAGTTTTGATGTCCTTTGAGAGTATGCAAACATTTTCCCGTATATATATCCCACAATTTAATTGTTTTATCATCGCTGCTACTAGCGATCGCAAAATTCAAAGGATTTACGACAACAGATCTGACCCAGTTAGTATGTTCCCAACAAGTATGTACGCACTTCCCTGTTTTAATTTCCCATATTTTGACGCTACGTTCTCCGCTGCCAAAAGCAGTGAATCTTTGTAATGAGAAAAGGGAGATGGTTTAAATTCTACTATATCTATTAATATATGATGTCAGCGCGAAAAGAGATCTCTAGAAAATTTCTCCTATTTAATATCTAGTTTCAACTATGAAAACACTTAAAAATATCGATTGGCAAAAGCTACAAAATGGTTCTGATATTAGAGGAGTAGCTCTAGAAGGTGTCCCTGGAGAGGAGATTAATTTGACTCCTAACGTAGTAAAAACCCTGGGAAATGCTTTTGTCGAGTGGCTGACGCAGCAGACAAATAAATCTACTACTGATTTAACCATTGCCATCGGGCGAGATAGTCGTTTATCGGGGGAAACCCTTAGTCAGTCTGTGATGGAAGGAATTGCGATCGCAGGTTGCCAGGTATATAATTTTGATATTGCTTCTACTCCCGCGATGTTTATGAGTACGGTAACCGACGGCTATAACTGCGATGGGGCAATTATGCTAACCGCTAGTCATTTACCCTTTAATCGTAATGGCTTGAAGTTTTTTACTCCCCAAGGTGGTTTAGGGAAGTCTGATATTAGTCAGATTTTAAAGCTTGCTGAAGCAGAAAAGTTGATCACCAATACCCAACAGGGAAAGATTATTAGTAATGACTTTATCTCAGTTTATGCCGCTAGATTAGTAGCCACAATTCGTCAGGGAGTAAATCATCCTGATAATTTTGACCAACCATTGACAGGCTTGAAGATAATTGTCGATGCTGGAAATGGTGCAGGGGGTTTTTATGTTGATAAAGTACTAAAACCTTTAGGTGCAGATACCACAGGGAGTCAGTTTCTCGAACCTGATGGTATGTTTCCGAATCATATTCCTAACCCTGAAAATAAAGAGGCTATGGCGGCAATTTGCCAAGCTGTGATTAATAATCAGGGGGATTTTGGCATTATTTTTGATACTGATGTTGATCGGGTGGCAGCAGTAGATCATCAGGGCAAGGAATTAAATCGTAACCGTATGATTGCCCTAATTTCGGCAATAGTTTTACAAGAACATCCAGGATCTACTATTGTTACTGATTCTATTACTTCTGACGGCTTGACTCAATTTATTGAACAGACTTTAGGGGGGAAACATCATCGTTTTAAGCGGGGCTATAAAAATGTGATCAATGAATCAATCCGCTTAAATAATTCGGGGGAAGCATCTTGGCTGGCGATTGAAACTTCTGGACATGGAGCAATGCAGGAAAATTATTTTCTGGATGACGGAGCATATTTAGCTACCAAGCTATTGGTGGAATTGGCTAAGGCTAAACTAGAAGCAAAACTACTAGGAGATTTAATCGCCGAGTTACAAGAGCCAGTAGAAAGTGAAGAATTTCGTTTGAAAATTAAGACTGATGATTTTAAAGCCTATGGCAATAATGTTATCGATAAACTTCAGGAATTTGCTAGTTCTCAAGATGATTGGGAGATTGTACCCCGTAATTATGAAGGAGTTAGAATCTCTTGTACATCAGCAACAGAAGACGGCTGGTTTCTCTTGCGTCTGTCTCTTCACGATCCTGTAATTCCTCTAAATATTGAGTCAAATACCAGTCAAGGAGTAAAACACATCGCCACTAGATTATTCAAGTTTTTTCAAGATTTTGAATCTTTAGATCTAGCATCTTTAATGCTCAGTTAAAGTTCAGCAAAATAATACTTTTAAAAATTAAAGATAATAAGGGCAAAATAACGATTTTTTGTCCTTATTTAAGTAAATAGATCAAATTGATTAGATAATACTTGAGTTAGAGTGTAGATACCACCTCATACTCTACAAAAATAATTGCTATTTCTATCTATTCCTGACAATATGTAATCTAATGAACAAATATTAATCCTAGCTATTTTTTGATTATAAAATTATCTTTGACTACTATAATATATGGCAGTTTCTATCGATACTAGTTAGCTGTCTTTATTAATTATAGTTTATAAAATAAAGATCTAAATTTGATAGATAACTCAATTTAATAGCAGTATATTATTAAGATTATCCCTGTGAAACGTAGAGAATTTTTGAATTGGGTGGGAATTGGTTTATTAGCAAGTTTTTTTCCTATAGCTCTTGCTGCTTGTTCGGAAAAACAGAGTC
>CALLPS010000008.1 GCA_938015355.1 uncultured Pleurocapsa sp. | reverse complement strand
CGTGGTATTCATGACAAAATCCCGCACCCAACGACGGAATGAAGATAAGGAGCGCAATTGATTTTCCCAGCCAAATACCACCATCGGAATACTAAATCTTTTTGCCCAAAAAGCAACTTCTAAAGCGCAGAGCGAAAAAATTTCCTCTTCCACCTGAATCACGTCAGGCTGAAAATCCTTAATAACCTGTCGAATTTTCCAAGGGTTATAAATATGCGCCCCAACTCTACCTGAAAACCAGACAGGAGCAGTATAAGTTTTGATTTCAGGAAAGGGAGTTTCTAGCTCAATAACACGATTCCATTCCTCCGCTTTCCAGTTACTCGGAGCCATCAGAGCTACTTCTACTTGCTCGGTATCGGAGATCGCTTTAAGTTTGCCTTGGTTAACCCCCACTACATAGGCATGGCTGACAAATAAAACTCGTAGTTTTCGTTTTAGTGTGAGAGTTTTAACTGCACCAGGAATATTTTGTATTTCAAGTTGATTAGACATAAAAGTAATTAGATATAAATTTTGAATATTAAAGTCTCAAACTTGCGTTAGCTGTTGCTCAAATTTCAACCTTTTCTTCTGCCATGCCAGTCCTAGTAACAAAGCTAGGGAAAGCATATAGCCTGGCTCTTCAATCTGAGTAAAGATAAATCCCAAAACCAAAGTTGCTAGGAGAGTAATTTTCAAGGAGTTATCTAGACCAAAATTTTGCCAAACTAGATAAGCTAAATAAATATAGGCACTTAACCCGACTAGTCCGATATCGCCCCAAATTCCTGCCCAGCCAAAGATCGGACTAAACAAACTGGAGCTATAAGCCAGCCAAAAACTATTGATAAACTCCCGAGACTGCACCCCAATAGAAGTGGTTGTTGCACCTAAAGGACTAAGTATCCACTGATAGTCCTGCATAAACCAAGCACCGAGACGACTAACCGTATGACCAGGGCCCAAGCCAAACAGCCAATTTGCAGGAGATTTAAATTCAGCAAGAATAGCGTTGATGGAATAAAATTTGGTAAACCAAGCATCCCCACCTTCGGCGTATAAATCTGCTCTAGCCCAAGCAGAAAATGCACTAAATGCTTCTAAGTTTTGCACACACCAAAAAAAGACAAATCCCGTAATCATAATGCCCAGGAGTAATTTGATGGTTTTTCCAATATCTTGAAAATTAAACACAATCAAAAGTATCCAAGCCAGGGAATAGGCTAATACTAACTGCTTAGAATCAGAAAACAATAGTTGCCATGATGCCGCTAACATTGCTGTGATTCTCACCCAGAGAGGAAAGTTTTTGCCGTTGACCAAAAAATATAAGGCACAAGCAATTGATACCGATGCCGATACATAATTACCAGCCCCCGAGACGAAAAACACTCCACCACAACCATCAGTGCCATCAAATCCATGACCATCCAGTTTTCCTGTATCAATCAAGGGTTTTTGAATTGCAGCTAACAGAAAGTTAATTACCACTGATGCCATAAACCAGCGCTGTATTCTGGAAAAAGATTTTTCAGATATCGGAATACAGACAATGGCAATTAAGAACATCATCGGCTCACCTAACATCATGAAGCTAGCAACTGCATTAATAAAGCCTGCTTGATTCCATAAAGCACTGGCTAAAATAGTTACAAAAAAAATAAATAATCCAAACAATAAGGAGTTAACTAACTTGACCTGCTGCGGATTTTTAGTCGGGGTGGTAGCAACAGCAATCCACAAGACAAAGGGAACAATAATAAAATGTGAATGAACTAAAATCGAAGGAATGGGGGTCAGGGTAGTAACGATCCTGCTATAAAAAACTAGGGAAAAAGCAAGAATTATTAAATTAGTATTATTTGTCCAGGTGAGATTGCCATCAGACCTGCTGGTAATTGATTCGGCACTATTAAACATGATTTACTTAGCCAGTTAACTTATTCCTATTAATCAAAAGAGATCACTTGCTCGCACTATTTTTTTCTTTTTCTTGTTTGAGATAATCTGCCAGTCTCAGAGCGAAGGCAACAATCATGAAAGTAGAGTTTGCTTGTCCTGAAGTCACAAAGGTTGAACTACTGGCAACAAAAAGATCATCAAATCCATGGATATTAGAGTTGATGTCTACAACCCCTTGATCGGGATGCTCTGACATGCGAGTTGTCCCCACTTGGTGAAATCCATCCCCAGCCTGCGTCCAAACAGTGGTTTCAAGATCATCGCTGACATATTCTAGATAACCACAGTCATGTTGGCGGAGATGTTGATCCCAATGGTGATGAGCTTTAACAACACTCTCAATATCCTGGTCGGAGAAGCAGAGGTCAATGTTCAAGCGGCGCATTCCTAAGGCATCTCTCTCGTTAGCTAGGCTAACTGTACTATCTGGGTTTGGGACTTGCTCGCTATGATAGTGGAGAGGATACTCGTTAGCCGCACTATAGACAAATAATGCCGGAATTTTTCTCTTCGCCACAAATCGCCCATAGCCAAAACTGGGAATGAAAGATAGTATTTGACCAAAATCTTTAATAATGTTCATGATGTGAGCAGAATACATCCCTTTATCATTGCCGATGGCTGCTCTTCTAATGGCTGTGGAAGCACCGAGACGAGTTTTTAAGAGGGGTAGGTTTAAAGCTATATAGGCAGAAGATAAAATACCGTTTTGATGAGAAAAATCGCCAAACTCTGGTGCCCCTAACCAGCCGACAGTATTGGAAAGTTTTTGCTCTTGCTGAAACTCTGGGGTGAAGGAAAAACGTCGCCGAATATACGTATTATCTGCATCTCGGTCAAAGCCGAAAATAGTCTCTTTGGGGGGAGTCGTAAATTTAACTGTTGCAATATCCCCTGAGAGATGCCCCATGTAAAACTTGCCTAATAATCCACTATGATTGCCAATCCCTCCAGGATGCTTACTATCAGAAGCCATGAGTAAGCGCGTATTATTTAATGCCCCCCCTGCCAAGATATACTTTTGACACTTAATGCTGATCTCTTTCCCCCCAAGAGTTTTTGCCTGGAGTAATTTAACCTTCTCTCCCTGCTCATTCGTGCCAATTTCAGTACAGGTCAAGCCGTAAAATAGTTTAATGTGTTCAGCGCTCAAGGTACCTCGCAGGTGGCAATGCAGCGTGGTCTTGGTGATGCGATCGCCTTGCTGGGCGCCCATCACGACGAACAGCTCCACAAGCAACAGACGCCAGCTAACCAACACGAACAGCGGCTGTTTCACGTGCTGGAGCTGTCTCGCTGCGAGGCTATTGGTGCAAATCATTATCGCGGTGTTGCAAAAAACCTTGCTTCTTTGCAAAGACAGTTGCATACCAATCAACAGATTAAAACCTATACCGGTATCGAACAACTGGCGTTGGTTGTTGGGTGTATGGCGTATGAGTCCATGTGCGGTGAACCGCCACAGGCGAGTGCGGGTCGTCTGGTTAATCATTGGCGATCAAACATTGAAGCGCGCGCGCAAGATTCGTTTAAACAGCTAAGCCGTGTTCAATCAGATCAATTGCGCTACGGGCAGGTTGCCTTAGCATTAATCGCCAACCTGGATGTGCGCTCGCTGGTTTCCACTTCCGAGCC
>CALLPS010000007.1 GCA_938015355.1 uncultured Pleurocapsa sp. | reverse complement strand
AATAAGAAACAAGTCAAGTACTATATATAGGGTTTAATAAACTTAATAGCACTATATACAAATAGAGATTGATTCTAAGGCGATCTCTCTTTCTGCAATAAAGTTAGAGATGAATGTCTTAAAAGCTTAAAGCTTAGAGCTAAAAACGATTTGACAAATAACGTAGACTCTTAACTTGTCACAAATGGTTATTAGTTATTAGGTAAATGCAGCGACTGCGAATTAGTCCCTGCATTTGATATTTATTTTAGAGAATCAGATTCTAGCTGTATTGCTCCCCTGTATCCAAGTCAAAAAGCATTTGCAGCGATCGCAAACAGTGGCGACGGGCTTCGATATCTTGCTGCGCTTTTAACTGCACCATAGGTTCATGAAGAATTTTATTCACAATTCCTCTGGTTAGGGCTTCAATTACTTCTTGATGCTTTTCCCCAAACTCAGAACCTAATCGGGATAGAGCCTTTTCCATCTCTTGTTCACGGATGCTTTCTACTTTGCTGCGTAAACAACTAATAGTGGGGACTGTTTCTAAGGATCTCCACCACAGAATGTAGCTCTCAACCTCTTGTTCAATAATACCTTCTGCTTCCTGAGCCATCTGGCGGCGGTTTTCCTGGTTCGCTGCCACTACTGCTTTCAGGTCATCAACATTATAAACATTAACGCAGCCGATCTCATTAACATTTGCGGCTACGTTACGAGGGACAGAAATATCTACCAGCATTAAGTCCCGCTCCAGAGTAATATGCTCTTCTAGCTTGGGACGATCTAATATCGGTTGAGTTGCTCCAGTACTGGTAAATACTAGATCTGAATCTGCTACCGCCTGCATCATTTCCCCGAGGGGATAGATGTTGAATTCAGCATGAGCAAACTTACTACAAAGTTCTTGTGCTCGACGATGGGAGCGATTAACAATCGATATTTTAGTTGCCCCCTTGGATAGTAAATGCTTGACTAATAGACAAGCCATTTTTCCCGCACCAATGATCGTGATATTGTAGTCTGGCAGATTATCAACTTTTGTATGGACAAGTTCCACCGCAGCCGAGCTAATAGAAACTGCTCCCGTACCAATACTAGTTTCACTACGGACTCTTTTCCCTGCGGAAATAGCTTGTTTAAACAAACGGTCTAAGAGTCTGCCTAATCCTTTGTATTTTTGCCCCAGTTTGTGGGTCTTCTTGACCTGAGCTAATATTTGCCCTTCTCCCAAAACAAGGCTTTCTAGACCTGCTGAGACCCGCATCAAATGACGCAGAGCATCCTCTCTCAGGAGAGTAAATAGATTAGGACGCAAATCCCGCAGTGCTATCTTGGCTTTATCTGCCAAAAACTGGCTAATTTCTCGAACTCCTTGCTCTATATCTGTAGCTACGCCATAAATTTCTAGGCGATTACAGGTACTAATGATTGTTATTTCCTGAATATGGGGATAGCTTTTGAGTAATGCGATCGCTTCTTCGATTTCTGCTTCAGGGATACTCAGTTTTTCCCGCACTTCCACAGAAGCAGTTTTGTGACTTAAACCAACAACTACAATGTTCATTATGTTTTTTGCAAATTTTGCTCTAACAGAATTAGGGTGGGAATTAAAGCAAAAAATTGTTTATATCTAACGGTTTTATATTAATTAAATTTCTTAGAAAAAATTTAGGTAAGAAAAAGGCAACAGTAGAAGATACTCCTTTTACTAGTTGCCTTTCACCTTATCAATTTATACAGCCTTAACGCTCTAATTATGTGCTTATTCAATCAGGATTTACATATCTTTAACTGTCAAGATAAAATAGCTGAATATCTGGCGCATAAATTGAGCTATCATCTGTCTTATCTCAGTTGTAAAGACTTAGGACTATTCATCATATGCACTGTATCTACGAAACGTGCAGTTTTAGACTGGGAAGAAATAACTAAGCTTTGAGTTCTCGCTCCATCTTTAAAGAAACGAACACCATTCATTAAAGTACCAGGAGTGATACCACAAGCAGCGAATAGAACGGTTTCTCCACCAGCCAATTCTTCTGCATTATAGACTTTGTCTGGGTCGGTAATGCCCATTGACTCTAGTCTTTCCAGGTTGCTTTCTCTACTTTCGCCAATCAAACCTGTTTTAACCACGGCAGGATCGTAAATTAACTGTCCCTGGAAATGTCCTCCCAAACAACGCATCGCCGCAGCAGAGATAACTCCTTCAGGAGCAGCACCGATACCCATTAGACCATGAATGTTTGACCCCGAGAAAGCACAAGAAATTGCCGCGGAGACATCACCATCAGCAATTAATCTAACTCTAGCACCAGCATCTCTAATTTCTTTGATCAGACCTTGGTGGCGGGAGCGATCCATGACCACTATTACTAATTCCTCAATTGAGCGATTGAGACAATCAGAAAGAATTTTCAGGTTTTCTGTAGCAGATTTATTGATATCTACGTGACCCTGAGCTAATGGTGGTGCTGCTAATTTTTTCATGTAAAAATCAGGAGCGGCAAATAGTCCACCTTTCTCGGAAATAGCTAAAACTGCCATGGAGCCATTTTGTCCATAAGCAACCAGATTAGTTCCTTCGCAAGGATCGACGGCAATATCAATTTCAATTAACTCATCAGGGTTACAGAAGTTTTTCGCATCGGGGCGAGTACAAATACCCACTTCCTCACCGATATAAAGCATAGGAGCATCGTCTCTCTCTCCTTCCCCGATTACGATTCTGCCGCGCATATTGATTTTATTCATGCGCTCACGCATTGCTTCTACTGCAACTTCGTCAGCAGTATCTTTTTCGCCTTTGCCCATCCACTTGGCGGAGGCGATGGCAGCTTGTTCTACTACCTCAATGATTTCTAAACCGAGGGTTGTTTCCAGCAAGGTTTTCCTCCCTATTTGCTTATTGTTAAATTTCTGATTAAAAGCGATGCCCACTTAAGTTACAGACTACTTCGACACACGAAGGACTTGTGTGGCTAAACCACATCTAGTTCCCTGACGACGACGAATCCTACTGCAACCATTGGTCAAAAGTCTACCAGAGAGAGGTATCCCTCCGATATTTATTAAGTTTTAATAAGCTCTGAAATATAGCTCAGTGTTTATTCAAATATCTTATTGGTTTGTAATATACAGACACAAAGATTAAATACGACTTTTAAGAAATAATGAGTTTTTCGCTATCAAATAGGTATTTTATTATATTTTGTGTCAAAAAAAGTCAAGTATTTTTTTATCAGCAGCTATAATAATCACGATTGGTTACTGTAGAGTAACTCTTAAATTCTTAATAAAATATTTAATCAGAGCAATAGAGCCAGTTTTTCTAGTTAACCTAGATACTATAAAACTAGCGATTCTATACTCTAAGGCATAAGCTGATTATTATTGATGACATCTCACGAATTATTAACTTTGGTTCTCCTGCTCAGTCCTGGCATGGCTTTATCTGTCTTGCTCATGCTTACTTTCGCTAAAGGTGGGTAACTTTACCGTCGATTTGGGTTTACCACAAGGGCACAATGTAAAGCCTACCCCTGAAGGGTTACTTGCTCGTAGTTTTTAGTATTTAGTTTTTAGTATTAAACATTAAACCCGCTACCCTGAACTAATAACCAGAATCCTTGTCTTTTAAAACGAGGAGGATATCAAGTAAATATCTCAGCAGAATATTAACGTCAGCAATGAATCGCAGCGGACATGAGTTGGTGCAAAATTGGTTCTGATGATTCTTGAACTTTTTGAACTTTCTGTTTCAGCTAATTGACCTAACCAATCAGGTTTTCTTAGTGCGAATAAGTAATTAAAAAATAGATTTACTTTCTGATGTTACTAAAGAAGTATTACGGTTCTGAAGATTCATCACTTAAAGAGTGATTTAAAGTGTCAGTAAGACTTTCTTCAAGATCCATTCTTTTCTCCATCTGGCACAAGAAATACCCTGTCATCATCGCCGAAGCTAACAGATGAGCTAAATTCTCTCTGTCAGTGGTTATTTTGACGTTAAAGTCTCCCGAAGGCAACATTCCCACTAGTCCTTGAACATTTTGCGAAATAATTTGCTTAACATCTGGGCTAGCAGAGGAAGCAATCTGTGCTAAAACTTCAGGGTGTTGCTGTCGTAGATACTGCATCAAAGTATTATAATTTTGTTCTTGTGATTCAGAATTAAGAAAATCAAAGTTGAATATCATTCTTTACCCAAATTATTGAACGTTCTTTCTACTTTGACATAACTTTAGTGCCAACCGCTAGTGATAATAGAGTGGATAGGCCGCTAGGATATAGCCAGATTATTGATTTCAAAGTATTGATGGAATTTATTGGTCACCTCTAGCCAATAAGAACGACCATCTGCCTGTTCTCGTTTTCGCACAAAACCGAGCTTTACTAGTTCAGCTACCTGCTGGTAGGCGCTACTTCCCCTAAGATCAATTAATTCGGTTTGCAGGATCGGATTTCTTAGTGCCACTGCTGCTAGAGTGCGTAAAGCTCCTTTTCCTAATTCTGCGGGGACTAATTCTTGGAGCAGATATTCATATTCGTTTTTGAGCTGCAAACTGTATCCTGCCTCAGTTTCGGTAATTTCCAAGGCACTATCGCGGTGAGCATAGTCATTCATCAACTCAATTAGACCATCTTCAATTAATTCACGATCGCTCTGGTCAATTTTGCTTAACTCAGGATCTTTTTGATGAAGACAAGCAAATATTTCTTCGATGGAGAGTGGTCTGCCTTTGATATAAATAATGGCTTCAATTTTGGTAGCTAATTTCATTGCAGTTAAACAAGTTTGGCTAAAATTAATTCAAATTGATTAAAAAAATTGATTAAAAAAAAAGCGGCATTAAAGATAAACCGCGTCCAGGTTCAATACTGGAGTTTTTTTGCTCTTGATTGGCGGGAGCAAAAGCGATCGCCGCCTGCTCAAGTTGCTCTAAACTATCATCAGTCTAGTTTTTGGGAAAGCGTCGTCGTTGTAAAAAATCGGGAATTTCAATGCGACCACTTTCTTTGACCTTATTTCTCTCTGGTTGAGGAATAGATGCCATCGGCTGAAAGACATTATTATTGATTTCTGCTTGGGGTTCTTCCAAATCCAAGTCTTCTGTCCCGCCATCAAACCCAGTGGCAATTACGGTAATTCTAACTTCTCCCTCCATGCTTTCATCAATCACTGCCCCAAAGATAATATTGGCATCTTCATCGACAACTTCGTAGATGCTATCAGAAGCAGCATTTACCTCATGGAGAGTCAGATCATAGCCCCCAGTAATATTGATAACTACTCCTTTAGCACCATGAATTGATGCCTCTAGTAGAGGAGAAGACACTGCGGCGATCGCTGCTTCTCTGGCGCGGGACTTTCCTGAACCGACACCAATGCCCATCAAAGCTGAACCAGCATCTGCCATAATCGCCCTGACATCGGCAAAGTCAACATTGATCAAGCCAGGAATGGTAATAATATCTGAGATACCCTGGACACCCTGACGCAATACATCATCGGCTACGCCAAAAGCTTCCTGGACAGGAGTTTCAGGAGATATGACTGATAATAATTGATTATTGGGGATCACAATCAAGGTGTCTACTCGACTGCGAAAAGCTTCAATTCCTTTCTCTGCTTGTTTTGTGCGCCTTCTGCCTTCAAAGGTAAAGGGACGAGTGACAACCCCTACAGTGAGACAGCCCATCTCCTTGGCTACTTCTGCTGCAATTGGAGCCGCTCCTGTACCTGTTCCGCCCCCCATCCCAGCAGTAATAAACACTAAATCTGTATTTTCCAGAGCATGAGCCAATTCATCTCTAGACTCTTCCGCTGCTTTTTGTCCAATAGCAGGGTTCCCCCCAGCTCCAAGACCTCTAGTTATCTTTTGTCCAATCTGTAGCTTCTGAGGAGCCATCGCATTATCGAGAGCTTGAGCATCAGTGTTGATTGCCCAAAACTCAATACCTGAAACCTGGCTTTCAATCATGCGGTTAACGGCATTGCAGCCACCACCACCCACTCCCATTACCTTAATCTTGGCGACATTACTCGGCACTATTTTATTACTCCTAATTTCTTCTTTGGGAATTTGGGAACCATTATTACCCCTGAAAGGGATTCCCATCCCGCCACCTAAAGAATTATTTCCTAAAGCTATGGGGAACTTAGAATGATTATAGTTAACTTCATTATTATTGAAAGTATTAACGTTTCTTTTTTCTAATGACATGGGCGTGCATCTAGGTTTCCGCGATAGTTTTTTTTATACAGGATTCAATTTAGTAGCTTAACTTAACTCATTATCATCCAGGTCACTCAATCTGGGTTAAATATTAAAGTTTTTGTAATTATCAAACAAATGACTCTAAGTATCCTCCAAGAAATTACTTAATAAAGGATAAAAACAGCAAAAAGCTTCAGTATATATACGTATTTTTTTATGGCTTAGTACTTTTGAATTAAATTTACCTCAGAATTACTTAGATCTATATAAGCAATTTCGCTACTTTCAAGATGGTCGGGCAAATTTTGCAATTTGGTCATAATTTTGAATTGCTGTTCTAGTCGAGACAACTCTGAACCTAAAAAGACTTGCCCGATCTTTGTTTGTATGAATAGGCGACCTGATTGATCCCAATACACCTCAGAAATTTTTAAATCGGGATAGAGAGAGATTAATTGATATATCCTATTCCAAGCTGCCCTAAATTGCCGCTCATAATTAATTACTTTGAGTTTTGGCAAAGGATAATCAGCATTTATATTGTCATAGAATTTCAAGGAAATCCATTCTCCTTGAGAATCTATGAAGCCTACTTCTTCTTGAAACGTGGCCACTGCCACAGGACTTTTTTCTTGGAGAGAAACTATGATACTGGGAGGAATGATTCTGCGATTCACTTTGGCGGTCTCAACAGAAGGAATGGATTCAATTTTCTGTGCTAAATTCAATCCATTTACTGTCCAAATAAACTGAGGATAAGTAAATTTTAAATTACTATAAATAGCTTTCTCACTGACTAATTTATCACCAGTAATTTTAATCTGAGTTTGTTGTTTAATCTGCCAATAAGGTAGGGTTGCTACTAATCCCAGACTCATGGTGCAGCAAATTAGTAAACAAGCTCGCCACAAAGAAATACGGCGTGAGCGATGTTTCTGAAGCTTTACTAAAGCTAGCTTATATTGCAACTGTGGAGGAGGAAATGCGCTCATGGTTTGACCCCATCATTGTTAAAGAAATTGTGAAAATTATCCTGGTTATTCTGGGATTTATAAGTTTGAGTTTGGTTAATGGATCAACCAATTGACAACTATGTTAACTGCTATATTTAGTAGTTGCTAGAATTAAGACTGAGCTGAGTTTTAAACTATTTAAACTAGATTAATCTTGGGTTATGGGCATGAACCCTAATTTAATATCGTCTGAGTACTATTGAATCGCTACGTTAACTAGATCTTTTTGCTCTGTAAGCAGGTATTTCATGATCAGAGGCTGGAGTTTTAGGGTAATGGTACTTTCCTCGTCAATTACTTCAATTAGCGATCGCTTTTTTAAGGATTTCAGGGGAGGAAGCAATTTGGTTAGACTTATTTGCAGTTTTGAATGCTCTTGCAATTGTTTTAAGCTCATTGGTTGGCGATTAACAGCCAGAGTGCAGATAATATTTCTTTCTAAGGCTGACAAACGTTCAAACTGCTCTTTTAAAAGTTGCTGAAAATAAGTTGGAACGATAATATCAAATTCTTGATTAGCTCCCAGAAACTGAACCATATTTCCACCAAAAAACTCTTTGATAGTTGATGCGACTAACTTTAATGCTAGAGGATTTCCTCCATAATGCTCACTCATTGTCTGCCAAGAATGGGATCTAGGGAAACTAATCTCTTTGAGGATTTCTTGAGCTGCATCTCCCAAACTACCTATTTGTAATGAGTCAACTTTGTTTCCTCGAATAAATAACATATCTATGGGCTCATCTTGGCTAGTTAGTAGGAGACAGCTTTGATGGAATTCTTCTCCTATTCGTTTAATTAGTTGACTATAGTTGCTATGTTCTTTTTGATAAGAGCCAGCTAGATTATTTATCCCCAGAAGCTTTTCTAAGCCGTCAAAAATTAGCAGACATCGTTCAGTATGCAAGCACTCGATCAGTAACGAAATTTGCTCATTAATGGTAGTTGGTAGATGATAGTGATTAAAGAATCGAAGTAAATCTCTCAAGAGATCTTTAAGTAAAGGAGTATGATGTAAATTACGCCAAATAATGTATTTGAATTTGTGCTGATTTTGTTGAGCAAACTTTACTGCTAGAGTAGTTTTGCCAATTCCTCCCATCCCTAATAAGGTAATCAAGTTATATTGATCCTGAATAATCTTTTTTTCTAATATTTCTAGCTCTTTTTCTCTGCCATAAAAGCTGGAAAGACTAGGCGCTTGTAATAAATCTTGTTTTGGTTGAGAAGTTTTATATCCTTCTTCTTCAAGCCATTGAGCAATATCCCGCCAGTTTTTAATGGTATTGAGCTCATGAGTAGTTAAGGTTTCGATGTAGCGATATAAGCCCCTCGTGAGTTCAACTCTTAGAGAGTTTAATTTCCAATGAAGTTGGTTTGCGATCTCTTTAGGAGAACAATTGCAAAGGAAGCCCCGCAGAATTGCTTTTTCGGTCGCTGTCAGTTTCGCTGTCCTCGATGTCGTTAATTGCTTGACATGAGTTAGTTGTAGATATAATTTTGCTAGATCCCAGCTAAGCTCTGCTTCCTGAAATAATCGATCTTCAAATTTCATAGCTTCAAGGATATTTTTTAAATAACTTCTTAATTAAGTACTTAATCTTAATTGTATATTTGACTACTCTTTTTTTTGGTTTTTTTGATGCAATTGTATACATTCTTGGTACACTAGATTACATTTAAAATGAGTTTTTTATTTATCTGTTCGATATAGAACATCGTTATAATTCTTTGACAAAGTCTAGAATCCTTTGCTGATATTACTTTAGAGAATTTTATTTGTTTGGCGATCGCATTATTGGTGTTGCGATTTATTAAGTAAGCAGATTTTAAGAAATCCCGAATAAAACCGAATAAAACCGAATAAAACCTAATTAAAGACCTAATGGAATGCTAATGCAGATTAGGTGAATCTATTTTGTCTGGCTCGATATTGTTGATGTAATCAATTAGAGGAAAAGACTGATAGTTGTATCGATTTTTTTCAATGATAAGCATCTCTTGTTACGAATGCCAATTGAGTTGTATTTATGCTATTAAATTCTGATAATGTTTTCGATTATTTAGGCGATCGCAATTTCTGTAATTCTTCAGAGAAAGATCTTAGTGAAGTAGAGCCTCTGAATGCGAAAAATTTTAATTTATTAATTACTTTTCCTGATCAACGTAAGCTGTTAGTCAAACAAGAAAGGCATAACCTTGAAGGGAAGGCAGCGGGAGAATTCAAGATTGAATGGCGTATTCAGGAATGGGTAAAACAGTTTCCTGAACAACAAAGTCTCTGTCCTTTTTTACCAGAGTTACTTCATTTTGATGCGGAGAATTCGATTATTATTTTTCGTTATTTAGATGATTATCGCGACTTGATGGATTTCTATGGCAAAGAGAATCGCTTTCCGACAGAAATTCCGCGCACTATCGGTAATCTTTTAGCAACTATTCATCGCGATACCTATGAGCAAGACAGCCACCGTCAGTTTTTTACTCGGGAACACAATAGTGAGATTAATTATCAAGTTCCTCGTTTAATTAAAAGGTTAGAAAGAATAAAACCAGAAATATTTAGTTCTATTCCCGCCGATGGCATTAAGTTCTTTACCCTATATCAAAAATACGACAGTTTAGGAATTGCGATCTCCGAATTGGGAAATTCTTTTACTCCTTCTTGTCTGACTCACAATGACATGAAGCTGAATAACATTCTCTTGTATACCAACTGGCAACAGCCTCAGGATAGTCTGATTCGGTTGATTGATTGGGAGCGTAATAGTTGGGGAGATCCTGCTTGTGATTTAGGTACTCTGATCGGTAACTACATTCAAATCTGGCTTGGTAGTTTGGTTATTAGTAAGTCTTTGAGCATCGAAGAGTCTTTGAAGTTGGCGATGACTCCCATAGAAAAGATTCAGCCTTCTATTGCGGCGTTGACTAAAGCCTATTTAGAGACTTTCCCTGAGATCTTAGAATATCGCCCCGACTTCTTATTAAGAGTTGTCCAGTTTGCTGGCTTTGAATTAATTCAACGGATTCAGGCAATGATTCAATATCAAAAATCTTTTGGTAATACGGGGATTGCCATGCTTCAAGTAGCTAAAGCTCTATTATCTCGCCCAGAGCGATCGATGCCTACTGTTTTTGGTAAGGCTGTGATTGAAATAGTTCAACTTGGAACTACTGCTTAAAATTTTTATTAATAAATTAAGAAATTAAGTTATGACACAATTACTCAATTCTCCTCAATTTCAGATTAATAATTGTTCCCATCGTCTACAAACTGTTCTTCAAGATATTGTTAACCAGGTTGAAATTAGAGCGGATTTTTCAGTTCGACATCCCGACTACAAACCCCTAGAAATTCCTGAGGAAGCTATCACTCGGTTTCAGCAAATGCCTGAGCAAATGCAGCAAAAATATCTGAGTCTACAGCTACGGAGTTTTCTCTATGGTATTTACTATAGTGGCGCGATGATCCAGGCTTTAGCATTGGACGCAGAGGAGAATGCGTTGCCCTTAGATCTAGAAAATAATACTGTCTTGGGAGTTGATTTAGAATTTTATAATCGCCTACATCAAAGTAATAGTGGTCAAGGTTATTTTGAACCTGGGTGGTTGATTCTTCAAGAAGAAGCAGATCATAGTCTGGTAGTTAAGAAAAGTGGTTTGAAACTACATATTGAGCGGGATCAACATTTACCAGCAAAGGAACAAGATGCTGTAGTTGGTGATATGGTATCGATCAAAATGCCGAAAAATCGTGTGCAGAATGGCTTCTATGTATCTGTCAGCAATGTTAGGGCAAATCTTCCTCGGGATAAGTCTGTCTTGGTACGAATTTACTTTAATTTAACTCCAGAAGGTGCAGTAGCAGTGATGGATAGCCTAACTCAAAAACTAAATGAGCACCATATTTCTTTTGATTTTAAAGTTTTATATAATCCCCACGATTATCAACGTCACGATTCTGGGGTTTTGTATTTTGAAAAGGGTAACTATGAGCAAGTTAATCTTATATTGCAGGAGGTATATTACGAAAATCAGCCTCATTTTAAAGAGTCAATTCCTTTATTTACCTTGCAGCTAGCACCAGGTTTAGCATTAGCAGAAGAACCAGCACAAAAGTTTGCTGAAAAAGAAAGTTTTGGCATGAATCGCTGTCAAATTATTGCGAATGGTTTATTGGAAGCCTGGTATCAAAAGAAAAACTTATCCGATGAGAAGATGCAGTGTATCTTGGAACAATTTTCACTTTCAGGTATTGACT
>CALLPS010000006.1 GCA_938015355.1 uncultured Pleurocapsa sp. | reverse complement strand
CGTCCACGCATCAAGTCTGTAGACTGGGCATAAGCCGACTGCATCGCTGCTGTGACAGATGTGGAAAGAGCTGCTGCATCTTGGGACATTGCATCGGGAGAGATTTCGACCCGAAGGGGCTCTTGATTACCACTCATGACTACGGTGACTAATCCATCATCACTTTTGCCCTCAATCTCCATTTGCTCCAATTCACTTTGGAGTTGTTGTGCACCTGCTTGTACCTCCTGAGCTTTTTTGAAAGCATCAGCAAGCTCTTTCATTTTGCCTAGTGGACCAAATCCTTTTCCTGCCATATCTATTTAGTTAGTTGTTATTAGTGATTACGAAATTTATTAGAGTAATTAGCATAACTTAGAGATTCAGCTATCTAAAATTCTCCGAGTAGCTTAACTTCTGGCTCTAAAGATACTGACCAATGATATTCTACTTTTTCTTGAGCATAACGAATTAACTCAAAAATATCTTTGGCGGTAGCCGTACCGCAGTTAAGAATAAAATTAGCGTGGCGATGAGCTATTTGAGCATCTCCAATCTTGTATCCCTTTAAACCTAGTTGCTCAATTAGGTTGGCTGCGGCGTGGGGTTGGGGGTTGCGGAAAACACTACCACAACTAGGAAGATGATAGGGTTGGGATGTCTTGCGCTGTGTCCAGTTTTGATTAGAAAGTTCCATGATTTCGGTTTTACTATAGCCAGGCTCAAGCTGTATCTTGGCTCTAACAACCATCTGATTGCCTCCTTGTAAATTGGAAGTACGATAGCTGTACGCCAGATCTTCGGGCTTTAATTCAGAAACCGTTCCATCTGGGGACAAAATAGTAGCACTAATCAAAATATCTGCCATACAAGAGGTATGCGCTCCTGCATTCATCACTACTCCACCGCCGACAGTACCTGGAATCCCCACCGCCCATTCCAGCCCTTTAAAGCCTCTTTTAGCTGCTTTCCATGCTAGTTTAGCGATCGCCTCTCCCGCATCAGCCTCCAAAATACCAGTTTCAAGATCAAACTCATAACTACGAAAGTAGCGGGTGGAAAGTACAAATCCTGGGACACCGCGATCGCTAATTAGTAAATTTGAACCAGCACCCAGCAGAGTCAAGGGAATATCCCGAGCTTGATACCATTCAAAACTTGCTTCCAATTCATCCCAGTTTCTTGGCGCAGCATACCATTGAGCATCTCCCCCCACTTTATATGACGTTTGACTAGCTAGAGAAACACCTGACTGGATTAAATGATCGTTGTTCATTGGATGACTACTGATTATGGCTGCTAACTGCTAACTGCTAACTGCTAACTGCTAACTGCTAACTGTTTACTGATATAAGGCGATGGTTTGAGGAATTGCTTGATTAAGATTACCCGCTCCTAAGAACATTGCCAAGTCTCCAGGCTGCAATATTTCTTGTTTAAGGAATTCGGCAATTGAATTAACATCACCATGGAAGTGGACATGATTATGATTGAGATTGATCTTTTGAACCAGATCTGATCCCTTAACCCCAAAGGTGTTTTTCTCTCCTGCACTGTAGATATCTGTAATTATGATCGCATCTGCATCTTGAAAAGCGTCGGCAAATTCTTGTAAAAAAGTCTGAGTGCGACTGTAACGATGGGGTTGAAAAATTGCCACTACCCGCTTCAAAGAATTGTTTCCTTCAACCCTCAGTCTGGCAGCAGCTAAAGTAACATCAATTTCACTGGGATGATGAGCATAATCATCAATAAAAGTAATCCCGTTGACTTCTCCCCGATGTTCAAACCGTCTTTTTGTTCCTGCAAAAGTTGCTAAAGATTGAGCAATGGTAGTGAAATCCAAACCTACTTGTCTGCCAACGGCGATCGCAGCTAGGGCATTACTAAGGTTATGTTCTCCTAACAGGGGTAATTGTAATTCTCCTAAACATACCCCTCTTTCCCAAATCTCAGCATTGCTTCCCTGACTATGATAGATAACCTGTCTTGCTGTATAGTCTGCCCCCGAATCGGAATTTAAACCATAGCTAATTGTTACCGCCAATTCATCCCGAATAATCGGATCGTCAATACACCCGATTAAGACATTACATTGTTCGGCAAAGGTTTGAAAGATATTAACTACTTGTTGAATATCTTGATAGCGATCAGGATGATCTAGTTCAATGTTTGTAATTACTCCAATACTCGGATGATGTTTCACTAAAGAACCATCAGATTCATCTGCTTCAGCGACTAAATATTCTCCTGTGCCACTTCTGGCATTGCCATCCCAGGCATCTACTTCTCCACCAATGATAATTGTCGGATCAACCTGACTTTTAAATAACATATAGCCGATGAGACTACTGGTAGTAGTTTTTCCGTGAGTTCCTGAAATGGCTATGCCTTGGTACTGTTCAATTAATGCTGCGAGAAGATCTGAGCGATGGAAAATTGGACAACCAAGTTTAACTGCCGCTTGATACTCAGGATTAGTTTTGGCGATCGCAGTAGAACAAATAACTTGTGGCAAGTAATCTCCTAAATTACTCATTACCGTCATTTCTGGCAAAATGTTAGATTTACGAATTGCAGATACTGGCTGAAGTTGTTGATCCCGATTGGTCACGAAAAAATCTAGATTCTCTGCTTCTTGAGCGTAAAAAATCTTTACTGATAATGCTTCTAAGCGATCTGTAATATGACTAGAACGTAGATCAGAACCTGACACTGGCACTTGCCGTTGAGCCACAATCTGAGCTAACGCGGACATTCCAATCCCGCCAATACCAATAAAATGAAAGGGTCTACCATTCAAATCTACTTTTGCCACTTCTTTGACTCCTTCAATAGCACAAACATCCTGATTAGGGGTTAGAGAATACTACCCTGTTTTGAAGTGAAGCATCTCATACATTCCCATTGCTCTAAACAATACGGGCTATGATAACAAGAATTTTTTGGACTTAGGTGTAAAAAAGTATTATAAAATTAGCAAATTCATCTTGAAGCTTAATATATTGAGGGATTTAATTGTATTTCAGACCACTCCATCATATTTGCTTAATGTCTTTGCGATTAGGCAAACTATTGTCTCCAGATTACTAGCTTAATTGATGTTCAAATTGATTCTAAGTCAGGTCTTGAATTGTGCTTACTTTACGATATGATGAGTCTTATTAAGAATGTTTTAATCTATTAACCTAATAAAATAGAGGGCAAGAAAATAGTGGTTAGAGTAGCAATTAACGGTTTTGGGCGTATTGGGCGTAATTTTGTCAGATGTTTACTGACTAGGGGTGAGGACACAAACTTAGAATTGGTAGGTCTTAATGATACATCTGATCCTAAGACTAATTCTCATCTACTGAAGTATGACACTATGCTAGGTGTTCTAGATGCAGACATTGGTTACGATACCAACTCCTTGATCGTCAACGGCAAAACAATTAAGTGCGTCTCTGATCGCAACCCCTTAAACTTACCTTGGAAAGAATGGGATATCGATATTGTTATTGAATCTACTGGGGTTTTCCGTGATGCTCCTGGTGCAGGGAAACATCTTCAAGCGGGGGCGAAAAAAGTAGTTATTACCGCACCTGGAAGTGGTCCTGATATTGGGACTTACGTTATGGGTGTTAACCACGAAAAATATACCCCTGGTGAATTTGATATTGTTAGTAATGCTAGTTGTACGACTAACTGTTTAGCTCCTATTGTTAAGGTTATTAACGAAAACTTTGGCATTATTAAAGGCGCGATGACAACTACTCATAGTTACACTGGTGACCAACGTATTCTGGATGCTAGTCACCGTGATTTGAGAAGAGCTAGAGCCGCTGCGGCAAACATTGTACCTACTTCTACTGGTGCAGCAAAAGCAGTTGCTCTCGTCTATCCTGAAGTTAAAGGCAAGCTCAACGGTATCGCCCTCCGAGTACCTACTCCTAACGTTTCTGTAGTTGATTTGGTTGCTCAAGTCGAGAAAAATACCATCGCGGAAGAAGTTAATGGTGTACTTCAGAAAGCTGCGGAAGGTGAACTAAAAGGAATCTTGGGCTACACGGAGTTACCTCTTGTATCTTCTGACTTTAAAGGTACTGATGTTTCTTCGACTATTGATAGTCAACTGACTTTAGTTTTGGATGGTGACATGGTTAAAGTTGTTGCCTGGTATGACAACGAGTGGGGCTATTCTCAGCGTGTTGTTGACTTAGCTGAATTAGTTGCTAAAGGAATGTAATTTTTAGCTCGATATCTAAATTAAGTAAATTTTAAAATATACACCTCCCTAATCTAATTAGGTGGGGTGTTTTTTAATACTTTTTTGTATAAGAAAAATAATGGGCTAAATCTTGACTGAAAATCACAAAACCCCCCAAAATTAGGTTCAGAATAATTAGAACTAAACTACCAACAACCAAGAAAGTAGATAACTTGGAATGTAGAGCAATTATCAATGCTGTTAATAGAACAATTACTAAACTTAAAATGGCAATTAAAACCCACTTAGCCCATTTTTTGCCCTGCATTACGTAATACATAACTACAATAGTTATTAAAATACGCCCAATTGCCCATAGATCCTTAGATACTGCTACCAACACGCTATCTAAGATAATTGATCCGCAAAACAGAGTGAGTAAAATATTTCGGGCTTTTAAAGCAGATGAATCCAGGATAGTCATAATAAGTTAAGCATAAATAATAAAATTAATATTATTATCCTACTCAAAGGTGAGTGTCTCAATATTAAATCTAGCGATCGCAATATTGCCAAAATGACTGCTTAATACTTCCTAATAGAGAGATTTGCTAGAGCATTAAACCATGTTGAAGTTTTTTTCAATGCTCTAATTTTTTTCAATGCTCTAATGTAATTTAGTGTAGCTATTTTAAAAATTACTGTTTACACTGTTTTATTAAATCATCTAGTTCGCTGTAATCAGGCAACTCTGAATTAATTTTCATACCTTTTCGGATCACTATGCGATCATGTTGCGATCGCGCTAACAATTCGCTAAAGTAACGAGCAGGGAAAATAATTAGATCTGCTACCCTACCTGGCTTAATTTTTCCTAGATCTAAACCCATCAAAGCAGCAGGAGTTGTCGTTACACTTTCGATCCAGTTGGCATAAGGGGTATCTAAATGAGCAATTTTGACTGCTTGCTCGAATACTTCTAAAACATCATGATCCCCAAAGCCAAAGAAGGGATCTCGACAATTATCACTGGCAAACGCAATCGGAATACCCTGGTGTTGTAATTCTTTGACTCTGGTGACTCCACGCCAGATCGGAGTCTTATTTTCTTGACGATCTTGTAAATAGAGATTGCACATCGGTAAACTGACTATGGCAATATTCGCCTGTTTAACTAATTCGATAGTTTTGCTCACCACATCAGCAGACTGCACCGCAAGACTACAGCAATGTCCACAGGTAATTTGGTTAGTAAAATTATGGCGAATCGCAGCCCGAGCTATTTTTTGCAGACAGATCGAATCAGGATCGCCATTCTCATCGGCATGAAAGTCTAGATCGAGGTTTCTCTCCTTTGCTAGAGTGAAAATTGTATCTAGCTGATGGTCGAAATCGGGATTTTGCCAACCAACCCCCCCTAATACTCCATCAACCAGGGCGATTTTATCCGCTAGTGCCACCCCTTCAGGAGTTTGATAGTAATCTAAGCCAACTAAACTAACAGCCTGTAAAGAGATCTTATCTTGCCAAGCGGATTTCAAACTTTGCCAAACATCTAAACTAATATCTGCCTGTTTACCATAAGCATCGATATGGGTACGAATTGCCTGAGTGCCATGAGCATAGCTACACTTGAGTCCAAATTCCATGCGACGATAGACATCTTCAGAGTTCCAATACTTTTCACTATCAGCGATCGCTTGATCCAAAGCCATGTCAAACGTGCCGTCTACATTAGGCGATCGCTCCCAAATATGTCCTTTATCTAAATGAGTATGAACATCGATAAAGCAAGGTAAGACAATCTTTTGCTGTAAATCTAGCTGTACATTTAAATTAGAAACTTCTTCTCTGATATTCGTGGCAGCAATCACTTGCTCAATCTTTCCCTGACTAATTTTAAGATCGACTAAACACAAACCTTCTCTTGTTTGTCGATAGGAATCATCAGGAGGTAATAAACAGCTAGGAATATGGGCATTAATTAACCAATAGGATTCATTATCAAAAATCATTAATTACGCTTAATGTGAAGCTCGCCTCGTTCCAATATACTAGCTTTTAGCTTTTTAGATCTGTCGATGACAAATGATAAATCGAGAATATTAACTTGTCCCATAAATCAATTGTCTAAATCCAATTGATAAATTTCTCTCCGAGATAGATTCGTTAATTTTGCCAACTGACGACTGGCTTGCGATCGCGTTATTCCTTGATTTAAGAGCTGCTGTAATTCCCGTTTTAACTCGGTTTTGTCAGTAATTAAGCTAGTTTCCACTGCACCTTGCAAGACTACAGTGTATTCTCCCTTTGGTTGACGCTCATTAGTATACATAGCGATCGCTTCTCCCATATGTCCGCGCCAAAATTCTTCGTGTACCTTAGTTAATTCTCTGGCTAAGACAATCTCCCTCTCCATACCGACTACTGTAGCCAAATCCTTTAAAGTTCTCAGAATGCGGTGGGGGGCTTCGTATAAAACCACTGTTTTAGTTTCGCTGCGTAACAACTCCAATCTTTCTTGGCGATCGCTCTCTTTGGCGGGCAAAAAACCTTCAAAGATAAACCTGTCCGTAGACATTCCTGATGCCGCTAAGGCACTGATTACCGCTGTCCCCCCAGGGATCGGAATGACAGGGATCTGATGAGCGATCGCTGCTTGAACTACCTGTAGCCCAGGATCGGAAATACTGGGCATCCCCGCATCTGTTACCAGGGCAATTTCTATTCCTTGGCATAATCTAGTTATTAGTTCATTAGTACGATACTCTTGATTATGTTCGTGATAGCTGATTTGAGGGGTCTTAATTTGTAAATGCTGTAGTAGTTTACCCGTGCGACGAGTATCTTCTGCGGCAATGAGATCGACTTCTTTAAGAATGCGAATAGCTCTTAAGGTAATATCCTCTAAATTGCCAATGGGAGTTCCCACTAAATAAAGTTTGCCCAATTTTAAGCCCAATTCTAAATTACTTACTGATGTTACGCAATTATTGGATTTCAGATTTCAGATTTCAGATTTCAGATTTCAGATTTCAGATTTCAGATTTCAGATTTCAGATTTCAGATTTTAATAAATCATGAGTGCGTAACATCAGTTACTTACTAGCTCAAATCTGCTGATATTTATTGATGATACTAGGATCTATCAGAATTACTATCTTAGCTAAAAGCTAAAAGCTAAAAGCTAAAAGCTTAAAACAGATCGACAAACAATAAACAACCTTAATTAGATGATAATCTTGAGCGTCGATATAAATAAAATAATGCTATCCCAAGACAAGCTACCCTAATGCTATCAGAAGTTAACGTTGCCCAAATTGCGCCATATAAGCCGAAAATTGGGATTAAACAGATATTTAAAGCTACATTAATCACTGCCGCTACTATCTGAATCGTGCTACGAATCTTTTGATGCCCTAAACCAGTCAAGGTATTAGAAATTAATAGCTGTAAAGCAGTAATCAAAGGCAAGGGAGCTAGCCAACGTAAAGTAGAAATAGCATTTTGGTATTCTGCCCCAAGAATTTTGGGGATTAAAGGAGCAAAAACTTGGAAGGCAGCAAAGCTCAAAATACCATAGGCTAAAATCATCGGTAACAACTTTTTAGCAAAATTGAGACAGCTATCCCATCCGAGAGCACCCTTTTGAAAAAATCGGGGATAGCTAGCATTAAATAAAGCTATCATCGGAACATCGCCAATGTTAATAAAGCGATATGCTGAACCATAGATTCCCGTGGCATCTAGACTTGCCATGCTAACCAACATCGTTTTGTCAATATTATTATTAATATTATTTGCTGACATGCCAATAGAAAAATAGATTCCCTGAGCAATATCCGACTTAATTCTGTCGAACTTTAATGTTGGTTTCCCCACCATCTTATGAATAGTCACCAGGGCAAATAAACTGACTGACAATGAACTGATCAAATAGAATATAGACCAGATGCCGATATCTACATTAGTGGCAATGCTAGGATTGTGGACGAAATTGATTAAACATAACACAGCTAAAAGTTTCCCTACAGTATTGAAAACGACTAGTTGAGCTGCCTTATGTACTAGCCCCACTGCTCTTAAAGCTTTATTGGCAGCTTCTTGTAATCCTAGTCCCAACAAATCTGCCAACAACAGAAATGCAATGGCTAATAGAGACAGCTCATCAGGAAAAATAAATCCAGAGACTAACAACAAGCACCCAGTGATCACGATACTATTAATCAGTAGAATTAATAAGGTATTACCCCAGTAACTAGAAAAAAGTGCTCGATTTACAGATACTTCCTTAACCAAAACATCATCACTACCCAGAGAAGCAAAAGGAAATAGCAAAGAAGCTAAGGCAGAAATACCAACAAAAGAGCCATAGTTTCCTGCCCCTAAGGAACGAGCTAAAATTACAAAATAAGCTGCCTGAACTAATATGTTGATTAATCTGGCAATTAACATCCAGAAAGTGTCTTTAAATAAAGATTTATTAGTAATTTGGTCAATTTTAGCTTTGATACCTGTTAGATTCATTATTTCCTAGACTTATACTGATGTAAATATAGTATTATGTGATCTACAATACCTTGGACGGTTTTTGTCGATAATAAATGATATAGATAAGGTCTTAAGCTACCTCAATTCTTTCCGTCTATTACAATAAATCAAGTCTTGCAAGCTCTATCTTGAAAAATGTCTCAACCATTCGAGTTAATTATTTCGCTGAAAATACAGCAAGTTTATCAATCCGATTTCTGCCAATATCATTATTTTTATCAGTCATTAGTTTAATAAATATCGATGAATCCGCATAAGTTAATGAATAAGTCGAAATTTGGCACTTGGCGAGTAGTTTAAAACTTCAATGAAATTTTAAAATTACTTGCAGCGTATTTGACAAAAAATTTAAAGGAAAATAGTCAAACTATGTTGATCTCAATCTGTGTCGCAACTTACAAAAGACCAAAAAGGTTACGACTTCTGCTAGAAGGACTTCATAAATTAACCTTCGAGAGAATAAATTGCCCTAAAATCGAAGTTATTGTCGTGGATAATGACACTGCTGGACTAGCTAACCAAATTTGTGCCGAGATTCAATCAGAATTTTGTTGGACAATCAAAACTGGTGTCGAAAGCCAAAGAGGCATTACCTATGCCCGTAATAAATCGATGTCGATGGTTTCTGAGGATGCAGATTTTATCGCAATTTTGGATGATGATGAAATCCCAGAACCCAACTGGTTAGAAGAATTACTTCTAGTACAGCAAGAATATGATTCAGATATTGTTACTGGTCCGGTAATTCCTTATTTCCAAGATTACGAAGTTCCTCAGTGGGTTATCAGGGGCAATTTTTTTGCCCCACCTCGTTACCAAACTGGAGAACGAAGATCCGTAGCCTTTACCAATAATGTCCTAGTCAAAGCTGAAATATTACGTAAATTAAATCCAGTTTTCGATAATCGCTTTGCAATTTCAGGTGGATCAGATTGTTGTCTATTTTTAAATCTCAATAAAGCAGGGTACAAAATCACTTGGGCAGATGAGGCAATTGTACATGATGTGATTCTTTCTTCCCGTACAAATCTGAGATGGATTTTATTCCGTGGCTATCGGGAATGGAGTAATCATAGTTCGATTGAGAAAGAACTCTATCCTTCTTTTTCGGTTCAGTCAATTAGGATTATCAAAGGTTTTGGTCTGATTGGAATAGGTCTTTTACGCTTGATTCCTTCTTTATTAATGGAAAAAGCTGCCTTTGTCACGTCCTTACTCTATATCTCTCGTGGAATGGGAACTTTAGGTGGTCTATTGGGTTTCTTTTATCAAGAATACAAAAATATCGGGAATCTGACATTAGCGGAAGAGTAAACTAACGTAGAATCCCGATGTGATATTTTTTATTGATGAGTAAGCTAATATTGATTCTATAATCCTACATCAGTAGCATTAGTCGAAACTACAAAATCATCGAAGGAAGCACTAACGTTGTTATCAGGCCACCAATCACTACCATTTCCACCGTGGAAAGTGCTGAAGTAGGCAGTGTCAATCCCTTGATTATTGGTCATGAATCTCAGACCGTCCATGTCCAGAACTTGTTCTCCGTCCATCCAAACATCTATTTCTCCATTGGATTGGCTACCATCATTGGCTTTGACTCTTTGAACCATATTGTGCCACTGACCCCGTTCAAAATACATATCATTGCCATCAGCTCCTGTTAGGGGAACATCCTGACCATAGGTTGATGGCTGATCCATATGATATAGATATAAAACTGCTTTTCCATCTTCTCTCCACATATATCTGGAGGTGAATCCATTATTGCCATTGGGTTTATTTCCCCCTGAAGCAAGATCTCCTGAACCTAGACCTGGTAACTTACCTCCACTATGTCTAGGACCATCAAAATCGAAGTTGCCGTCAAATTTAACCCAATAGGAGAGATAATATTCTTGTTGTCCAGGAATTTGCCACTTAGCACCAGAATTTGCTTGAGCATTGGCGGGATAAGTCATTCTCAAGGAGTTATTCCCAGAATGGGCATCTTGATTAGAAATCGTACCGTACTTATCCATTTGATAAGACCAGGCTACATTCCAATCTTTACTTTGAGCAGCATTGTTATAGCTAGTGTTGTTGGCGTGGTTTTCAAATCCAACGGTGATAGCATCAGAACTTAGTTGAGAAGGTTGAGAAAGTTGAGGTGCAGGTTGTGGGTCACTAATGACCGAACCCATTAACGTATTATCGGCTGGAGCGGGTTCGACTTTAGGTTCTTCGACAACGATATCGGAGTTATCTAGAGGCGCTGGTAATGGGTCACTAATGACTGAACCCATTAATGTATCGAATTGAGGAAGAGTGGCATCTTGTCCGTTGTCGTCAACAACAAAAATTGCTTTGGCGGTTTCACCTGGTTCTAGATCTTGCCAGTTTCCCTGTCCACTGATGCTGTAATTCCCATTACCATTGTCAACTAAATCTACGCCATAGGCATCTCTAATGTTGTGGTTAAGCTCAAAGTTGAGACTCCAGTCTTTCGCGTCAAATTCTGAGGAGAGATCTACTTCAATTTTGTATCCTCCTTTCCAATCCTGAGTGATTGCAGGGGAAGCAGCAATTTGAGGCTCAGACATTTCAGACACCTCAGACATCTCAGACATTTCAGGTTTACTGCTAGCTTGAGAATCTAAAGCAGTGAACTTTGGTAGAGTAGGATCTTGACTATTAGAGTCGACAATGAAAATTGCTTTGGCGGTTTCACCTGGTTCTAGATCTTCCCAGTCTCCTTGTCCGCTGATGCTATAGTTGCCATTACCATTGTCGACTAAATTTACACCATAGGCATCTCTGATGCTGTCGGCAGATTTGAGGTTTAGCTCCCAATCTAGAGCGTTGATATCTGAGGTGAGATCTACTTCCAGCTTGTATCCAGTTCCCCATTCCTGCGAGATGTAAGAATTTGTATAAATATCTGTATTTGCAATTTTGTTAGTAGCCATAGTAACTTTTAAATCAGGTATTAAGAATTCGTTTAACTTATGTACCCTTTATAAAAGCTTTACAATGGCTTCACCGTGACTTTACAACTACTCGAATCTATACAAAGATCACATATCTGATCACAAAATTGTAGTGACATATACAAGAAGAAATGATTGCAGCCATCCTCTGTACTAAAAGCCAGAGGGCGTTTCAACCATCATCGATTACAGTTCCAACTTCGATTCGCATACCGTTAACAAAATCCCAACCAGATTGAGCACGTTTTCCTGCAAGTTGTACTTGTTTTAGGAGTAATAATCCCGAACTAGTTTGTACGATCGCACCCTGGTTTTTAATATTCTTGACTATTGTTCCTGGTTTACCTTTTAAAGTTGCTAATTCTGAATACTGTTGCTGAATACTGCGATATTCTTCTGGTAAGTCATCTATCGTATCTTGAGTGATTGGAACTGTGGCGCTGATTTTTAGTTTTTTATCTTCTAAGGTGGCAAAGCAGTTAGGGAAAAAGCCTCTTACTTGGTTGTGAATAGCGATCGCACTTGTTGACCAATTAATGGCAAAATCGGATTTTTCGATCATTCTCGCATGGGTAGCCAGACTATTATCTTGAGGAGTAGGCATAATGGTTTGTTGTTCTAGTTTGAATAGGGTTTCTAACAACAACTCTGCACCCTGATCAGCCAGAGTCACCGCTACACCATGGGCGTTATCTAATAATCCGATTGCGGTTTCCGCTTTGAGCAACATATCCCCCGTATCCATGCCTACATCCATTAACATGGTGGTAATTCCTGTAGTACGATCGCCATTAACAATACTCCACTGGATTGGAGCTGCACCACGATATTTTGGCAATAAGGAACCATGAACATTAATACATCCTAGTTTTGGCATCTCTAGGATTTCTGAGGATAAAATCTGCCCATAAGCGACAACGACGAAAGCATCCGCTTGGGTAGCTTTAAGATGATCCAATGTGTCTCGATCTTTTTTGATTCGTTTGGGTTGCCATACAGGTAAATTGTGCTCTAATGCTACCTGCTTTACGGCGCTGGGTTGAGTTTTGCTACCCCTACCTCTTCTCTTATCGGGTTGGGTAACCACTGCCACTACTTCAATTTCATCATGTTCTAGAAGTTTAATTAAAGTCGGAATCGCGAATTGAGGAGTACCAAAGAAAACGATTTTCATACTATAGCAGTCGCAGAAAAGATGAGGACGATTAGATAATTATCTCTCGCCAAGACGCAATCCTAAAAGATACCGCTCTGCATAAGACGCAAAGGGAGCTAAATCTAGGTGAAGTTAATTTTACTCTTGATTTATTTTTCACGTGCGATCGCAAAATGCGCGAAAAAATTCTAAGTTAGTTAGTAATTATCTACCAATCTATTCTGAGAAATAATTAAGTAATCACTCAAAATGAATCTTCTACAATAAAGGATCATAGGAAAAGCTTTTGTTTAGGATACCCTTAACCAGTCCTAACAGATTAATTTGTTTTTAGGAAGTTATTATAGGAAGTTATTAATCATTGCTCTTTTTCTACCTCATAAACGGGCAGTTCAAACCAGAAAGTAGTACCAACACCTACCTCGCTGTCGATATAAACTCTGCTGCTGTGTTTTTCAATAATATTTCTGACAATGGAAAGACCTAATCCCGTCCCTTCAAGAGTATGAACTCGATTTTCTACTCTAAAAAAGCGTTCAAAGATGGCTTCTTTATCTTCTGCTGAAATACCAATTCCTGTATCCGCGACCTCTATTTTGACGGCTGACTGATTTAAGGTATTGGATTTTGCCTCAGTTTGGTAGGCACGAACGGTAACCTTACCGCCTGAATTAGTGAATTTCAGGCTGTTCCCCACTAGATTAGTCAATACTTGTAATAGTAAATCGTAATTACCTATTACTGGGGGTAACTCAGGCTCTAACTCCTGATGTAGCTGAATTCCTTTGTCTTTAGCGTTTAGCTGACAAGTTCTTAAAGTCTGTTCGATCGGTTGATTTAGATCCACCCCGCTCAAATTATAAGTACGAGATGATTCTAAACGTGATAAATCTAAAACATCATTTACTAACCGAGTCAGGCGATCCGTCTCATGATTAGCTGTATCTAAAAACTCTCGTCGTTGAACTTGAGTTAAATCTTCCCCATACTCGGATAAAGTTTCAATAAAAGATTTGATATTAAATAATGGAGTTCTTAATTCATGGGAAACATTGCTAATGAACTGACTTTTTGCTTCATTAAGTTCTACTTCTCTGGTGATGTCTTGAACTGTCATGGCAATCCCTTTAATATTTTCGCTACCACCATCTATTACTCGACTTAATAAGACACGGACAGTTCGGGGTGTGGGTTGTTGTAGAGCAATACGAAATTCATCACGATCGCTAGGATGATGATGCTCCGCTCCAGGTAAAGAAAGGTGATTCTCTCCTTCTTCTGTCGCCTTTGGCTCGGTTTTTCTCTCAATCATTTGGTAGAGAGGTTTGGTTAATTTGGAGGTTAACTCTGAAGGAAGACGGTGTAAAACATTGTCTCCTAGGGGATTTTCTCCCCAACCAAAAATATTCCTAGCAGCAGGATTAACTAGAATAATCTGCATCTCAGGATCAATTAGCACCGCACCATCGGCAATGGTTGAAACTAAAGTTTCCAGCTTGGCTTTTTCAGAAGTTAATTCTTCAATGTTTTGTTCTTCGTAATTTTCTAGCTTTTCTGCCATCAGATTAAAACTAGAGATTAATTCCCCTAATTCTCCCCTCAGAGGCAAGTTAATTCTTTGCTTGAAGTTTTTAGCCGCAATATTCTTGACCCCAACCAAAAGCTCCTTAATTGGTCTGGTAATCATCAGGGCATTGAACACATTCCCCAAAATGACCATTGCCCAAATTGTAATGAAGACGGCAATAGTTACATCTCTGGTCAGATTAGATGATGCCACAATCGTCGGATTAGGGTTAATTCCAACAGCTAACACTCCTAAATACTGACCATCATGGCGCAGGGGTACAAAAACATCTGTAACCTGTCCATTTGGGGTCTGGTGTTGACGGACAAATGGTAAATCGCTATTTTGAGCATAATCTTCTGGCAGTTTGATCCGACGTTTGATCGTAAGATTGTTTTGAATTTCTGCCTGGGAATAGGGAATGCCAAAGAAGATATTTCCCGAGGGATCGGCATATATTAGATAGCGAATGCTGGAAGTGCTGCGATAGAAACGGGTTGAAAAATCAGCCAGACCTTGCATATCATCTTCTGCTACCAACGGGGCTGCATTGGAACCGATTAAAATACTTAGGTCACTACCAAAACGGGTGTCATTGATATTCGATTCAAATTGAATGGTGTTAACTGCCCAGAAGGTTAAACTACTCATAATCAAGGAAACAACCAACGTGGCGGCAGCCATGAGTTTCGTCTGGAGGGTAAACTCCGACCACCACCAGGAAATAATTTCTTTGATTTTGGTAATAAAGGTCAGCAATGTATTTGTACAGTTAATAATAAATAAATGTTAAGTTGCTTGAATTATAGTTTAACAATTATGTAACGAAATATTGAGTAATTCTGCGATTTTTATTTTTATTATTAATTATTGGTTAATTCTATCTGTATTTGTGTCCAATATCACGACGATAATACATTCCTACAAATTGCACCAATTTTACGGCATCATAAGCGATCGCAATTGCTTGATTGAAATCGTCTCCTACGGCAGTTATACCCAGAACTCGACCACCCGCGGTAACTATCTGCTCTTGTTGCTCTAGTTGCATTTTTTTGGTTCCTGCATGAAAGACGATCGCTCCTGATTGATTGGCTTGGTCGATACCAGCGATCGCTTTTTCCTTCTCATAAGCATCGGGATAACCTCCAGAGGCGGCTACGACACAGACTGCACTACCTGACTTCCATTCTAAGGCTGGCAACTGCTCTAGTCTTTGTTCAACACATGCCAGAAGAATCTCATCTAGGGGGGTATCGAGCAGGGGTAAAACGACCTGGGTTTCAGGATCGCCAAAGCGACAATTAAATTCAATCACCTTGGGGTCACCTGCGGGAGTAATCATCAAACCTGCATATAAAACACCCCGATAGTCAATCCCTTTCTGATTCAAGACGGCTAAGGTGGGCTGTAATATTTCTTGTTCGATTCTGGTCATTAATTCCTGGGTCACTAGAGGGACAGGAGAATATGCCCCCATTCCGCCCGTGTTTTTTCCCGTGTCTCCCTCGCCAATGCGTTTATGATCTTGAGCAGGGAGTAGGGGACGAATCGTTTTACCATCAGTGACCGCTAAGACCGACACTTCCGAGCCTGTGAGAAATTCTTCAATTACTAGTTTGCCTGAGTTTTCCCCTAATAATTCAGCTACTGCGGCGATCGCTTCTGACCTAGTAGTGGCAACAATCACTCCTTTTCCCGCAGCCAAGCCATCGGCTTTAACGACAATCGGCGCACCAACTTGGTCAATATATTCCTGGGCAGCAAGGGCATCCGTAAAAGTTTGGGACTGGGCAGTAGGTACCCCCGCCTGAGTCATAATTTCTTTTGCCCAAGACTTACTGGACTCGATTTTTGCTCCTGCTTTAGTGGGTCCAAATACGGCAATATTATGTTCTCGAAGATAATCAACAATACCCAGGGATAAGGGAATTTCTGGCCCCACTATGACCAAATCAATCTGATTTTCCTTAACTGCCTTCACAATTCCTGCAAAATCATCTAACCCCAGGGATAAATTATGACAATTGTTCATGGTTGCAGTACCACCATTGCCAGGAGTGCAAATTACTTGCTCTATGTTGGGAGATTGTAATAATGCCCAAGCTAAGGCGTGTTCTCGACCGCCATTACCTACTACTAATGCTTTCATAATTCAGCTGATTACCTTGCCAGTTGGTAATTATCCCACGACTCTCATTGATGAATAATTAATTATTAATTATTAATTCTTAAAAGCTTAAGGCTTATAGCTGGAGCGAAGCCCCTTTATTAATTATGCGAAATAGTTGAGCCACCTTGGATAAATCTTTGTCTCCTGGCGATCGCTCTACTCCACTAGAAAGATCAATCCCATCGGGTTTGACATAAGTTAGAGCCTCAGCAATATTATCTGGAGTTAACCCTCCTGCGAGCAGCCATGGGAGGTCTGGTTTAAACAATGCCAAATCCTGCCAGTTGATAGTTTCACCTGTCCCACCGAGCATTTTGGGGTGATATGCGTCCAATAATAGAGTATGCACACAATCCACATAAGCCGAAGTTGATTCTAGAGATGAGGCAGATTTTATCCGAAAAGCTTTAATTAATTCAACCTCTGGGGCTACAGCTTGACGTAATTGCTGACAAAATTCAGGAGATTCTTGACCATGAAGTTGCACCGCAGTGAGATGGGCGTTGCTAATTATGGTGGTAATTTCTGCTAACGAGTGATTGGCAAATACACCAACCTTGTCAGTTTGAGTTGGCAAATTATCGGCGATCGCTCTGATTTGAGAGGGGGCAATATAGCGAGGAGACTGCTCAACACAGATAAAACCAATGCTGTCTGCTCCCAGAGCAACAATCTCTTGACCCTGAGCAATGTTGGTGATTCCGCATATTTTAACTCGCATCTGTCATATATCTAAAAATAAAGGATGATTTTTTGGTAAAAGTTTGAAATACTGTTAATTATTTAGAAGAAATGCTGTTTTGCCCAGAGAGATTTTATAATTCCTATAAACAAAATCAATCGAAAACAAGATTTAATTAGCAAGAGGAGAGCAAATTTATCGTGATACTTAACTTTTTTTTAGCAATTCAGTACACTCCTTCCACTATTGATTGGAATACCTCAGTGGCATTGATCATGATTATGTCTAACCTATTTTGTATAGCTATTGGTCGCTATGCAATTCAAAATTCGGGGCAAGGGCCGAACTTGCCTGTCCCTAAGCCAGAAGTATGGGATAAGTTTGGTTTTCCCGAATTGTTGGCTACTACCAGTTTAGGTCATATTCTGGGGGCAGGGATTATTTTAGGTTTGGGCAATGCTGGAGTACTTTAACAGTAAACAGTCCCATCAAGTGGGATAATATAAACAGTGATCAAAAGATTCCTACTTTTGGTCATTGGACTTTAATTTCAATAAATTGGGGTCTAAAGATTTTATTAATCTTAAGGGAAATTGCTCTTTGCTGATTACTGTCCCGTACCCTGCATTGAGATAGTCTGTATAAAGAAATTGTTCACCAATATACTTGCCAAAAAAAGCCAAGCCCAATTGCTTAACATAAGCCTGGGCGATCTTAGGAGCTGGTCCGATCGCTTGTTTGGGAACAGGAATACTACCAGTAGATTCATTGAGGGTGGAAAAATGTGTTCCACCCTTGAGCAGCAGTAGGTACTTTTCCTCCGTTGTTAACCAAGTGAAGGGGATAATTTGCTCAGGCAAGCTAGGAGTAATGGGATCGTCACTCCCTGAAACTAACATCACGGGAATATCAATTTTGCTGAGACTCTCTTCTCCAAATACAGAGCTAACCAGAGGATTAATGGCGATCACTGCCTGAATCCGTTCATCTTTTAGCTCATCCACCGTAAGTATGGGGGGTATTTGCAATGCTAAACATTGGAGTAGCCAAGACAGATTCCAAGAATGGTCGAGGTTGGGACAATCGCGCTCTAAAGTTGTCCAATTTAATTCTGCTCCTGCCAATGCGAGAGCGGTATAGCCACCAAAGGATTGACCAATTATGCCGACGTGATTGGTATCAATTTTGTCACCAAATTTTTCTGCTAATCTGTCCAGTAAAAATTTGATATCCAGGGGTCGATCAATTAATTCTTCAGGTGGGGTAACATCGCTATCTAAACCATTCAAAAGTTCCTCTATGTGTTTGGAATTACTTCCTGGGTGCTCTGGCACTGCTACCGCAAAACCATGGGATGCTAGATGTTTGGCAAAATAGTCAAATGTAGTTAAATCACTACCTAAGCCATGAGAAATTATGATTAAAGGTAACAGTTGCTGCTCGTCAGTCTTCGGTAAATATAGCGCCACAGGAAAGGTGCGATCTCGGCTCTGATCTTTCATTTTCAATATCTGCTGGCGATGAGCATATTCACCTGAAGTCAACAGGTTTAAATCCCTGTTCTTTGGTAAAGTTTCTGCCATTTCTTGATATTCTTTGATTGCTTCTTGCTCGACAGCAGCGATCGCTTGACTGTTACGTTGGACTTCTTTGCTTAAGTTTTTAATAATTTCTAATCCTTGCCGTGAATCAACCCGCAAAACATCAGTGGGAAACTTTTTTAAGACGTTTAACGGCGTTAAACCTGTTTCTTGGTCGGCGGCTGCTAAAATTAGTGCGGAACGGATCGCATAAAATCCAGGTTGACGAGCTTCGGTTTTGATTACTTGGGCAGCCCTCTCTAATATTTTTTCACCTTGAAAGGAGTAGAGAAACTGGGCGATCGCTAAATGGCTAAAATCTGCACTAGTAGTCAAGCCTACTTTAAATTTCTCTAATTGTTCTGGAGTTAAGAAATCAGCATAACCTTGTAATTCGTTCTCAATTTTTCCTGTCTGGGCATAGGTTTCCAGAGAATCTATCGATACCGAAAATTCTAATACGCCATAGTTTAAGATCACTCTTTCGGCACTTTCTGCTTTTTCGCTCCAGCAGCCCCACAGACCGACACAGCAACTTAGCTGTAACGCACCCAAAGCAATACTCGAAAAGACTTTTCCAGATTTTAAACTTAAATTTTGGGGAATTAAACTGATCAATGAAGCAGAAACCATTCTAGATTAGGGCAATTTAGGATGAGCAATATCATTGTTGTAGCATTTTCTCTCAATTCAAAGTAGATACAGTTTATTGGTAATATTGTTGTTACTCAATATTGAGCCACGACTCATGCAGATTTTTGAGACTTCCAGACTAACCCTTAGATATCTCACGACCCGTGATAAAGAGGCTTTGATTCCTATCTTAGGTGATCCTGAAGTAATGCACTTCTCCATTATTGGGGTTCATAGTCAAAAACAAATCAAACAGTTTATTGAACAAAGATTACTTTCTTATTTAGAGCATGGTTTTGGTTTGTACGCCCTAGTTCATAAGCAAAATAAAGAGTTGATCGGCTATTGTGGTTTTTTTATTCAGTCGATTGAACATAAAAATGAAGTAGAAATTGGTTATCGTTTAGCCAAAAAATATTGGGGGCAAGGATTAGGAACGGAAGCAGCAAAGGCAGTTATAGAATATGGTCAACAAAGATTCAATTTTAAACGTTTTATTTGTTTGATTGAGCCCAAAAATATTCGTTCAATTAGGGTGGCAACAAAGCTAGGGATGAAGTTAGAAAAAAAGATAGTTTATTATGGATTAGATGTTGAAATGTATAGTTTGAACTCTAGATAACATTTACTTATTTATTAATAAGATTGCTATCTTTCCCCGTAATTACTGGTAAATAATTTGGTTCATATTCTCTATCAATCGTCACTAGTACTGATACAATCAACCTATTTTTGAGATTAAAATCATGAAGCAGAGCAAATAGCTGCTGATTGAGTGAAATAATAGGTTTTAGGGGAAAAGTTTGTGCGAAGAAATGCTAGGCATTTACAACAATATAGTTTGTTATCAATTGTCCGCTTTAGACCAATTAATAATAAACTTACTCAGCTAATAACTATCTTATTGACTGGCTCTTTATTTCCTCTTCCAGTGGTAGCGATACCCACAGCCAATAACCTTACTCAAAGTTCAGATTCGGCAAAGATAAAGCCCTCAATTAATTCAGACATTGAATCCCCTTCAGAGCTAACTCTATCTCCTGGGGAAGTCCGCTTGATGGATCAAGAATTAGTAGGCTTAATTGGTCGCTTTAAAACCACGTTGTTAACTGCTGATGCTAATCACACTAGCCTTGACATCTCTACCAGTGAGGTTATCCAACAGATCCAAGAACAAAGAACTATTGTTCAGAAGCAAAACCGAAAACAGATAGCAAAATCTAACTATCAAAATTCCCATCATACTTTAAGGTCGGCAGTTCATAAGCTAGAAAAATTTCGCTATTTCGCCAACCAAAATCGATTTATCGAAGCTAAAGCAGAGTGGACTACTGCTAAACAAATGTTATGGGACAACTATCCTAGTAACCGACCCATTGCCGAATCCGAAGTTCGAGGCATGTGGTTAGACAGAGGCACCATTGTCAAAGCTAAATCTGAAACTGATTTGGTCGAAATATTTGATCGCATGGCATTAGCGGGTATTAATACCGTTTTTTTTGAAACTTTAAACTCTAGCTATACTATTTATCCTAGCCAGGTGGCACCACAGCAAAATCCTCTGGTAACAGGATGGGACCCTCTCAAGGCTGCGGTCAAACTAGCCCACGAACGAGACATGGAGTTACATGCTTGGGTCTGGACTTTTGCTGCTGTCAATCAGCGGCACAATACTATTCTTAATCTTCCTCGCAACTATCTGGGGCCAGTTCTATCAAAGCACCCAGATTGGGCAATGACAGACCATGAGGGTAGTCGGTTTCACTATACTTCTGGTAAGGTTTTTCTCGATCCTGCCAATCCTGAGGTTCAAGAATATCTTTTATCTTTGGTAACAGAACTTGCTAACAATTATCAGATTGACGGGATTCATCTAGACTATATTCGCTATCCTTTTCAGAGTCCCACAGGCAAAATAACCTATGGTTATGGCACTGCTGCCAGACAAGAGTTCCAGAAACTAACTGGATATGATCCCATTGAGCTAAACCCGGCTCATCCCCTTTGGTCGCAGTGGATAGATTTTCGGATCGAACAGGTAGATAATTTTGTGGGCTTAGTGTCGCAAAATTTGAGGCAACTCCGTCCTGAATTGACTCTTTCAACGGCAGTGTTTCCCATGCCCCAAAGAGAACGTCTGAGTAAAATTCAGCAATCTTGGGAAAAGTGGGTTAGCAAAGAATGGATTGATATGTTAATTCCTATGACTTACGCTAGAAACACAGATAAGTTGCACAGCTTAACTAATCCGTTGCTGAGTGAATTTGATCATGGCAAAGCCCTACTCTTACCAGGAATTAGACTGTTAAACATATCTGATGTGGCGGCACTAGACCAGATGCAACTGTTACGTGGCATGTCCACTCAGGGATACGCCTTGTTTGCGGCTGAAAATTTAAACTCTGGCTTAACAACTATGTTTAACAGTACTCAAGGGGAGGAGAGTAGTAAATCCAAGAAGCTTTTACCCCACCGAGAACCTTTTCGTTCAACTCTATCTCGATATCAAGGTTTGCAACAGGAATGGAATTTTTTCTTAAGCGAAAACTCACCAGAGATAGACGATGCCATGTTAAGGAAATGGGGAAAACAAGCTGATCAGTTAAGACGGGAATTACAAATCTTAGCGGAGGAACCTTCTGGAAGAAATTTTTTCTCTGCTAAAATGACCCTTAACTCTCTTCGCCGCCAATTTCCCTCTTGGATGGCACATACCAAGAATTTAGATGCTTACCAAGCACAAGTCTGGCAGAGTCGTTTAGATGGTCTTGATCGCTTGCTCAGTTATGGAGAGAGAAAGAGTTTAAATAATCATTAACTAATCGATAGCTAGGAGAAAACTGAACCTTCTTTCGTCGTGCATTCTCTTTCCAAGCGATAGCTTGGTGGGAGTTAGCATTGTTTTTCATAACACACTAGCATCAAGATTGGCAGCATAAAGTAGCAACAGAGATAGTAAGCTGTAATAGCCTCGTTGCTACTGAGAAACTAAATCTAAAAAACTTAACCCGCAAAGCAAAAAAAGGGAGTAAAAGGAAGAGACAAAAAACAGGTCTTAATCGCAGCCTTTTAGATGTCGGGATAGGTAATCTAAAAAGCCTAATTAAGTACAAAATAACCGAGGCTGGTGGTATCTATATCGAAGTACCTACTCGCAAACTCGCCCCATCTCAAACCTGCCCTGGTTGTGGAATCAAACGCAAAAAGGATTTGAGTGAGAGATTTCATGTTTGTGATTGTGGTGTTCAACAACCATTAGACAGAGATGTCGCAGCAGCAATGGTTATGCTTAATTACGCTAGGGGTAAGGAACTTGCCTCTTCAGTCGTTGAGTCGTCAAGCTCTACTTTGTGCGGAAGTATGAAGCAACTTGGGGCGTTGAAACGACAGAAACTTATTCCAAATCTTTGATTTGGTGTAAGTAGTTCATTCAAGTCTGTGCATTTAGCCTGTTAGAATAACAATGTCGTAAATTTCCTCACGATTAAAAGCAGTTATGCTACTTACAGAGACTAACTTAGTCGCCCTTCTCTATCTAGTTTTAAGTGGCACATATCTTGTGGTATTGCCCGCATTTGTCTATTTTTACCTCAGCAAGCGTTGGTATGTTGCTAGTTCAATTGAACGGCTCATTATGTATCTTTTTGTGTTTTTGAGCTTTCCAGGAATGTTACTGTTGAGTCCATTTCTTAATTTTCGTCCTAAACGTCGCGACCTAAGAGCTTAGAATACTAGTATGCGTAGAATCGATGCTTTGGGTATTGGTCTGGGGGTTTTTTTGGGAGCGGGCTTAGTTTATGTTGCACTGCAACTAATTGGGCTGGATGGGATTAATGCGGGAATATGGACCCAAGCATTGCTAGTCGTGGGCTTGATTGGATGGTCTTTAACTTACTTAGTTCGAGTAGGCACCAAGAAAATGACCTATAATCAACAGCTTAAGGATTATGAAGAGGCTGTAATGCAAAAACGGTTCGAGGAAATGTCCCCAGAAGAGTTAGCCCAGTTACAGCAGGAAGTTGAACCAGAATCAGAATCCTAAAAGATTTCGATTATTTTGATTATTTAAAATATTTAGTTAATTTTGCCTCATGAATGTTGCGGATCGTTTCCAGAAGCTAAAAGAAAATTCTGAATGTGCCTTGATTCCTTTTATTACCGCAGGAGATCCAGATTTAGCAACCACCTCCAAGGCGCTAGAAATTTTAGCCAAAAACGGCGCAGACATGATTGAATTGGGTGTTCCCTATTCCGATCCTCTGGCAGATGGTCCCACAATTCAAGCAGCAGCAACTAGAGCCTTGCAGAAAGGAGTCCAGCTAGAAGATGTTTTAGATACGGTTAGACAGGTAGTTGATAAGATAAATGTTCCGATAATCTTGTTTACCTATTACAACCCCATTTATTATCGTGGTGTTGAGGTTTTTCTGCGGCAAATAAAAGAAGTAGGAGTCAGTGGATTAGTTGTTCCTGACTTGCCCCTGGAAGAAGCAGAAGTACTGCTGCAAGCCGCAGCCGAAATAGGTATTGAGGTAACCTTATTAGTTGCCCCTACTAGTTCTCAAGAAAGGATAGATGCGATCGCAGCTAAGTCTCAAGGCTTTATTTATTTGGTTTCAGTCACTGGGGTAACAGGAGTCCGCTCTCAAATGGCAACGGAAGTCCCAGATCTGTTGGCTGACTTGCATAGTAGCACCGATAAACCCATCGGGGTCGGGTTTGGTGTTTCAGACCCCGAACAGGCAAAACAGCTTAAAGAATGGGGGGCAGATGCCGTAATTGTAGGCAGTGCGATTGTGAAACGCCTTGCTGATGGTACTCCAGAATCGGGTTTAAAGGCGATCGGTGAATTTTGTTATGCCCTCAAACAAGCGATTTCATAGCTAAAAAATATAACATTTAATTTAACATTACGCACGACCATTGCTACCATTTTTAGAGCCATCTATAGGTAGTAAAGAGTTAGGTAAGTCATCAAAACTTTTCTGAACTGCTTTGCAAAATTCTTTCATTTGGGACACTGTCATTGTTGGCTCCGCCTGACCTTTTTCCCAGCGACGAATGGTTGATACTGCTACGCCAATTTCCCGAGCTAGTTGTTCCTGGGATAGCTTAACATTTAGCCTTAAGCGTTTGAACGGAGAATTTGTTTCTTGATGCTGTGCTTTCTTAGGTCTCATAGTATTTTTTTAGTGATGATAGAACGTTAGATAGTAGTTTTTCGGACGGCAAAAATATTTATATTGAAGTTAATCTTGGTGCTGAATTAAACACCAAAATTCAATATATATTGCCAAAATATTGCTAGTAATTGATCATTTTTTGGTTACTATAAAATAAATAGATAGATAGCATTATCTAGCAAGAAAATCTTGCATTACTGTATAGATATAATAGGAGTAATTAGTGAATTAGAAAATATATCTTGATTGCACTATCACAATGAATAATTATGGATCACGGTCAGGCAAAAACATAAATATAATTGCAATTTGTACGCTCAATTTGTACGCTCAATTTTGTCCCATATTAACAAATAAAAAAAATAAGACTATTCGCAAAAACACCGAATTTTTCATTGACTGAAAAACGGCTTTTAAGCATATTTAACTTGGTTGATATTTTAAAATTAAAAATACTATTTTACTTCTTTTGAGCAACCTTGATCGCCAAAAGACAGCAGTCACCCTCAAGCCTTAGCTTTTGTGCAAATGGCGGAGTGCGCTATTAACATCAAGTCATATCAGCCCTCCTTCCCCATACTCTATTTTTCATTCCTTTAAAATTTCCCCTTGTTCTAATAAGCTGATCGCGTCACAATAAAGAAAAGTATATATACTTATGCAACTATTTATTGTAAATATTTCTTTTAAAAAATTTCTTGAATGTTATCACAATCAGAAGCTACTCAAATAGATTTACCCAAACCCAATTGTGGTCTAGATTGTGATCTAGTCATTGTTGGTGGAGGCATCGTGGGAACAACTCTCGCAGCAGCCCTAAAAGATTCTGGTCTAAAGATTATCTTGATTGAGGCTCAACTTCCAGAAATAGTAGAAGCCAAGACCCAAGCCTATGCTTTTTCTCCTCTATCTAGTCGTATTTATCAAGGAATTGGTATCTGGGATAAAATATTGCCTCATATTGGCAAATACGAACATATTAGTCTGACTGATGCTGATTATCCTCAACAGGTTAAATTTGCTAACCAAGATTTACCAGGAGAATACTTGGGTTATGTGGCACAGCACAACGTAGTTATTACCGCACTGCATGAGTATCTAGCTAACTGTCAGAATGTCACTTGGATTTGTCCTGGAGAAGTAATTAATGTAACTCCAGAAAAGAAGATTTCTACAGTGGAAGTCAAAGTACAAGGACAAAAGCAACTAATTACAACTAGACTGGTAGTCGGTGCCGACGGAGCGCGATCGCAAATTCGGAACTTATCAGGCATTAAAACTCGTGGCTGGAAATATTGGCAATCTTGTGTCGCATTTACGATCAAGCATACTGCCCCACAGAACAATACCGCTTTTGAACGTTTTTGGCCGACAGGTCCCATGGGAGTATTGCCGTTACCTGGAAATCGTTGTCAGATTGTTTGGACACATCCCCACGCGGCAGCCAAAGCGTTAGCAGAATTAGAAGAGTCAGCCTTTTTGGCAAAACTGCAAACCTATACAGGAGGAGTTTTAGGAGATTTAGAACTAGTAAGTAAACGTCTCGTATTCCCTGTACAATTAATGCAGTGCGATCGCTATATTAAGTCTCGTTTGGCTTTAGTTGGTGATGCAGCGCACTGTTGTCATCCTGTAGGGGGACAAGGCTTAAATATGGGTATTCGAGATGCGGCTAGCCTAGCTCAGGTAATCCAGACGGCTCAGAAAAAGGGGCAAGATCTAGGTACTGTCAAGGTGCTAAAACGCTATGAAAGTTGGCGTAAAATAGAAAATCTCGCTATTTTGGGCTTTACTGATTTGTTAGATCGGATGTTTTCTAATAATTGGCTTCCCGTAGTAGCTTTACGTCGTCTGGGGTTATGGATGATGAGCTATTTAAAACCTCTGAGAATCTTTGCCCTCAGACTAATGACAGGCTTATTGGGTAGGACACCAAAATTGGCTCAAAGATAATTCTAGAATTGACCATGAAACATCGACAACAGAAAATTGGCAGCTAAAATATTCAGTTTGTAAGGTTCAGTCTGAATGTTATCATCAGAGGTTGTAATCAACGCGAAGTTGCAGCCAATTTCAAGTATCGGTAACTAATCTACAAAACGTAAAGATCGCACACTATGATTCACGATATATTTATGCCCGCCCTCAGTTCCACGATGGAAACAGGTAAGATTGTTGAGTGGACTAAATCTCCTGGAGACAAAGTAGAAAAAGGGGAAACAGTTCTGGTGGTGGAGTCAGACAAAGCCGACATGGACGTAGAATCCTTTAATGAAGGCTATCTGGCAGTTATTATGGTGGAAGCAGGACAAGAAGCTCCTGTAGGTAGTGCGATCGCTCTTATTGCCGAAACTGAAGCCGAATTTGACGAAGCGAAAAAGCAAGCAGCAGCTCATGGAAGTGGCTCAAGCGTACCAAAAGAAGTAGCAGTAGCTTCCGTAGAAACTGTTACAACTCCCGCAGTGACTCCCGTTGCCATAGCTAGTAATGGTGGGACTAACAATAATGCTTCAGGTAGGACTGTTGCTTCTCCCAGAGCGAAAAAATTAGCCAAAAAGTTCGGGGTAGATTTAAAAACCCTTCAAGGAAGTGGTCCTTATGGACGTATTACCGCAGGAGATGTCGAGCAAGCATCTGGGAAAGCCCCCAGCACTCCGACCGCTATTCCCGTAGCCATGGCTGCTTCTCCTCCTGCTATGGCATCCACTCCGACTCCTGTCGTTGCTCCCCCTAACATTGCCCCTGGTGAAACTGTACCCCTAAACACTTTGCAAAAAGCTGTGGTACAGAACATGATGACAAGTCTCCAAGTGCCAACTTTCCATGTAACGTACACCATCAATACCGATGCTTTAGACAAGCTTTATAAGCAAATTAAGCCCAAGGGAGTGACCATGACGGCGTTGTTGGCAAAAGCGATCGCTCTCACCCTTAAAAAGCATCCTGTCGTCAATGCAAGCTATGTTCAAGATGCTACTAGCTATAATTCGGAAATTAATGTTGCGGTGGCGGTAGCGATGCCCGACGGTGGTTTAATTACTCCTGTGTTGCGTAATGCTGATCAGATCGATATTTATTCTCTATCTCGTATCTGGAAAGATTTGGTTGCTCGTTCTAGATCTAAGCAATTAAAGCCTGAAGAATATAGCACTGGCACATTTACCCTTTCTAACTTAGGCATGTTTGGCGTAGATAACTTTGATGCCATCTTGCCTCAAGGACAAGGTTCAATCCTGGCTGTAGGTGGTTCAAAACCGCAGTTGGTAGCTGATGATTCGGGCATGATGGGAGTTAAACGCCAGATGAAGGTGAATATTACTTCCGATCATCGTATTATCTATGGCGCACAAGCAGCAGCTTTCCTGAAAGATCTAGCTACTTTGATTGAAACTGATACTCACTCTTTGACGCTTTGATCTTAGCTATAAGCTATAAGCTATAAGCTTTTAATCTACACCGTGATTCTTTCATAGGAATTAGGGAAAAGAACATCCTTTTATCTTTTCCCTTCAATACACAAGACAGTTGGCTAATAACTAATAACTAATAACCAGTGACCAAAAACAGCCTAGACAGTTGAATCAACAATTCAAGTCAGATGATAGATCGGTTTCTCTATGAAAAATCTGTGGTATATCAGGAATGTTTAATTATTCCCTTCATTTTTAGCTGTGTCGATGGTCAGGATATCTATTCCTATGCTTTGTTATCAGAACAAGGTTATACCAGTATTTTGCACCAAGCGAAAAACCCTGCTCAATTATATTCCAATAAGGTTCAAGATATTATAGCGATCGCTAAACAGCATTTAGACAGTCAAATAACTTTGGAGGGGTCGGGCTATTTTCAACAGCGTTACACTTATAATCACAATCTGATTATTATTCATCAGGAAGGGAATAAATGTTTTTACGATCACTATGCTCCTGGCAAATTAATCAATATTGCCGCACCAAAAATATTTAGTAGTGCTTTGGACTGCATCGCATGGGTAAAGTCAGGACTCAAGCGCAACTAATTATTAATTATTTACTCCTAAGAAATAAATTAAACTATTAGGGCTGGTTAAGCCCACCGCACCATCGGATCTAAAATCCGACATAGGAACGGATCAAGTAAGGTAAAAGGGGGAAGGGGAAATTGTTTCTCTCTGATATTAGGAATTTTAGATCGTTGGACGCTGATGTTACACACTAGATATATGGAATGGCAAGAAATCTCTGGTAGCTGGGTTTATCTTCCGCGTCAAAAAGTCAAGGGGATTATCCATTTTCTGGGAGGGGCGTTTGTGGCGACGGCACCTCAAATATCCTATCGTACTATCCTCGAACAACTTAGCCAGGAGGGATACGGAATTATCGCTACTCCTTTCCTTAACACTTTTGATCATTTTGCGATCGCTCGGGAAGTTCTCAATCGTCTAGAAACCGTGATTGAAAGATTACAAAAAAGCAACAATTTGAGTCAAGGCTATGTGCCAATCTATGGTGTGGGACACAGTATGGGCTGTAAATTACATTTGCTGATTGGCAGTTTATATGACGTAGAAAGAGCAGGTAATATTTTGATTTCTTTTAACAATTATCCTGCAAGTAGGGCAGTTCCTTTTATGGAACAGTTTAATACTACTCCCATGCTAAATATAGAGTTTGCCCCTTCTCCCACAGAAACAGAACAGCTAATTGTCGAGCATTATAATGTGCGTCGTAATTTGTTACTTAAATTTAACCAAGACAATTTAGATCAGTCAGTTAATTTAAACGATGTTTTGGAGCATCGGTTTCCCCAAATGGTAACCCTCCGTACTCTAACAGGAAATCATTTAACTCCTTTGAGTCAAAAAATTCGCTGGCAAACAGGGGATTTATTTACGCCAATTGATGCGATTGGACAATGGTTTAATCAAGGAATGTCTCGCGATTTACAAAATCTGCAACGGGAACTAATTACTTGGCTCAACCCCATGTCAGCATTTTAAATATTTGATAGATAAAGATTCTTGTAGCAGGGTTTTCTATCTTGGACAATACTCTGATGTAAATTTAGTTTAGGTATCTTACATTTTTATGTTGTCACCTTTATCAAAACTTCAAACAAAAATAATCCAAGTATATTTACAATAAAGCTAAATTGAAGTTAATCTTGACTTGTTAGTAAAATTACTTAACTTCCTTAATTAGGATTGCCTAACAAGATCTAAGCCTAATTCGCTTAAAACCAGGAGAAATGATGAAAGTAGCCTTTCTTGCAGGTGGTTTAGGAACCCGAATCTCCGAAGAAACGGAAAACAAGCCCAAGCCGATGGTAGAAATTGGGGGACAACCAATTTTGTGGCACATAATGATGCACTTTCACCAGTATGGCTTCAAAGACTTTACGGTAGCTTTGGGTTACAAAGGTGCAGTAATCAAGAAATTTATGGTTGATTATTGTGCTCTTAATAGTAATCTAACCGTAGATTTGAGTAATGGCAAGGTCAAAACTCATGGTGGTTATCAGCTGGACTGGAATGTGGATCTAATTGATACAGGATTGATGACTAACACTGGAGGTAGAATTAAACGTCTTGCGCCTTACGTTGGTGGAGAAACGTTCATGTTGACCTGGGGTGATGGTGTTTCGGATGTCAATCTACATGATCTACTGGCTTTCCACCGTTCTCATGGTAAACTCGCCACCTTGACTGCGGTTCGACCTCCTGCGCGTTTTGGACATTTAGATTTAGATGGTGACCAAATATCTGAGTTTTCCGAAAAGCCTCAGACTAAAGAAGGTTGGATTAATGGCGCTTTCTTTGTTTTAGAACCAGGAGTTTTTGATTACATAGACGGTGATGACACTCAATGGGAAAAAGCACCTCTAGAAAGATTGGCTAAAGATGGTCAACTAATGGCTTATAAACACGATGGTTTCTGGCAATGTATGGATACATTGAGAGACAAACGTCGTTTAGAAGGATTATGGGCTGACGGCAATGCACCTTGGAAAACTTGGGAGAAAAAATAAATGAGAGTATTGGTGACTGGTCACAAGGGGTACATCGGAACACTGATGATTCCAATGCTGATCGACAAAGGGTACGATGTTGTCGGTTTAGATACAGATCTGTATGCTAGAAGTACTTTCGGCAGCGGCATGGTAGAAATTCCCGAGATCAAGAAAGATGTTCGAGATATTGAACTTCAGGATGTTGAAGGATTTGAAGCCGTTTTACATTTAGCGGGTCTTTCTAATGACCCCTTAGGTAATCTTAACCCTCAATTGACGGAAGAGATTAACTATCGAGCTTCGGTTAAACTGGCTGAATTGTCCAAACAAGCAGGGGTGAGGCGGTTTATTTTCTCTTCTTCCTGTAGTAATTATGGTGCGGGGGGTGAAGATTGGCTGGATGAACAGTCTGATTTTAATCCCGTTACTCCCTACGGATTTTCTAAAGTAAAAGTGGAGCAAGATGTTAGTCAGTTAGCTGATGATAATTTTAGCCCGACTTTTTTACGGAATGCTACGGCTTATGGGGTGTCACCAAGATTGCGCTTTGATTTAGTACTCAATAATTTGGTTGCTTGGGCTTTTACCAAAGGCTTGGTCTATATCAAAAGTGATGGTACTCCTTGGCGACCCATTGTTCATATTGAAGATATTTCTCGTGCCTTTATTGCGGTTTTAGAAGCTCCAACAGAACTAATTCACAATGAAGCTTTTAACGTAGGACGTAACGAGGATAATTATCAAATTAGGGACTTGGCAGATATCGTTAAAGAGACGGTGCCAAACTGTCGCATAGAATATGCTCCTAACGCGGGGCCTGATAAACGCTGTTATCGAGTTGACTGTAGCAAAATTGCCAAAGTTTTGCCTAACTTTCAACCTCAATGGAATGCTCGCAAAGGTGCAGCAGAATTATATGAGGTTTATCAACAGGTCGGTTTGACTTTAGATGAATTTGAAGGTGATAAATATCAAAGAATTGCTCATATTAAGTATTTGATTAGTAATGAGCTACTGAATAATGAACTGCGATGGCAAAAAGAGCAGTTGGTAACTATTGAATAGCTTACATCTTTGGCAGTGAATAGCTTGCTCTTGTACTTAGTTTACTTAGTTGAAATAAGTCTATTACTGAATGTTTCGGGATACTAGGGCAATCAGTTGTGGTTGCCCTAATCATTAAGAATAATCATTAAGTCCTATAATAAATAAGTCCCAACTATGAATGACCATAAGTCAAGTTGCCTCTCCTGCGGTAACTCAGACCTAAATGAAATTATATCTTTCGGCTATACTCCTCTGGCTGATAATCTTTTGACGAAAGAACAGTTGGACTTACCTGAGTATACTGCCCCTCTTGACTTGGTTTTTTGTCCTGAATGTAGCCTGGTGCAAATTACGGAAATAGTTCCCCCTGAGATTTTATTTTGCCAAGACTATCCTTATTTTTCATCTGTATCAGCATCGTTACTCAAACATTTTGGTGATAGTGCTAAAAATCTAATTAAGACCAGAAATCTAGATAGTAGTAGCTTGGTGATTGAAGCGGCTAGTAATGATGGCTATATGCTCCAAAACTTTGTCGAACAAGGTATTCCTGTTCTAGGGATAGATCCAGCATCGGGTCCAGTGGATGCTGCCATTAAGAAAGGGGTTAATTCGATCTGTACTTTCTTTGGCAAAGAGCTCGCGCAAAAACTGCGGGATGAAGGTAAGCAAGGGGATGTCTTTCTGGCAAACAATGTTCTCGCTCATGTACCAGACTTAAATGGTTTTGTGGCAGGTATCTCTATCTTATTGAAAGATACAGGGGTGGCAGTAATTGAAGCTCCTTATTTAGTGGATTTAGTCGAACATTGCGAATTCGATACTATTTATCATCAACATCTTTGCTATTATTCGGTAACAGCTTTGGATAAACTCTTTAGAAGACACTCTTTATATCTCAATAGGATCGATCGCACTAAAATACATGGTGGCTCCTTGCGTTTATATGTCGAACCAGTAGAAGCTGTCCAGGATTCGGTCACATCTTTGTTAAAGGCTGAACAACAGGCTCAGGTAGATCAGATTACTTACTATCATGATTTTGCTGACCAGGTAACAAACTTCAAACATTCCCTAATGGATATTTTGTGGGACTTAAAGCAGCAAGGTAAGACGGTTGTTGGTTATGGTGCTGCGGCGAAAGCTACTACCATGTTGAGCTATTTAGGAATCGACAAAACTTTACTTGACTATATTGTGGACTTAAATCCTTTTAAACATGGTCGCTATATGGGAGTGAATCATTTACCGATCTTTCCCCCTGCTAAATTACTAGAAGATCAACCCGACTATGTATTGATTCTGGCATGGAATTTTGCCGAAGAGATTATGCAGCAACAGCAGGAATACCAAGCATCAGGAGGAAAATTTATTGTTCCTATACCTGAACCTAAAATTGCTTAGTCAACTAGTAGACATACTTGTCTGTAGTGTTTGTTCATAAGCGACAGACTCTGAAGCTGAGTCTCAGTATAATAAGTTTTTTCAGCCGAAATTTTATCGAGGAGTGACGGAACATGTTACAAGATTTAATTCCCAGTGTGAATAAGCTAAAAGCAAATAACCAACGTAAAATTGCACATTCTTGTCCTAATTGTGGTCATGAAGAGCTTTCTATTTTCTATGAAGTACGAGATGTTCCTGTTCATAGTTGCCTGATGATGTCCAGTAAATCCGAGGCGATTGATTTCCCTAGTGGGGACGTGGTTTTAGGATTTTGCGATCGCTGTGGCTTTATTACCAATACTGAATTTGATGCTAAGTGGTCTGCCTATGCTCCTAATTACGAGGATCAACAAAGTTATTCTCCAACCTTTAATAAGTTTTCTCTCAAGTTAGCTAATCACCTGATCGATAAATACGATCTCCACAATAAAGATATTATCGAAATTGGCTGTAGTAAGGGGGATTTCTTACTTTTACTCTGTGAGTTGGGCAATAATCGCGGGGTAGGTATTGACCCTAGTGTTGTTCCTGGTAGGGTGTCAAGTGAAGCGGCAGACCGCGTGACCTTTATTCAAGACTATTATTCTGAGAAACATGCCGAACATGTTGGTGACTTTATTTGCTGTCGTCATACCCTAGAACATATCCAGCCTACCTCTGAGTTTATCAAAACTGTGCGCAAGTCGATCGGCGATCGCAATACCGTAGTGGTGTTTGAAATTCCTGACAATACTAGAGTTTTAAAAGAGCAAGCTTTTGAAGATATTTATTATGAACACTGTTCCTACTTTAGTCCTGGGACATTAGCTCGGTTATTCCGCGATAGTGGGTTTGAAGTGACGGATCTTTATTGTGAATATGGTGATCAATATTTATTGATTGAAGCGAAACCTATTTCTATCCCCTCAGAAGAGATTCATCCTTTTGAGGAAAATGTCGATGATGTAGCAGCAGACGTGGAGTTATTTACGGAAAAAATTACAGGGAAGTTGGAATATTGGAAACAGTATTTAGATGATGCTCAAGCTAACCAGGAAAAAGTAATAGTTTGGGGTTCAGGATCTAAGTGTGTGGCGTTTTTAACTACCCTCAAAACCATTGACAAGATTGAATATGCGGTAGATATTAACCCCCATCGTCACGGTAAGTTTATTCCTGGTGTGGGCAAAGAAATCATGTCCCCCGAATTTCTTAAAACCTATCAGCCAGATAAGGTAATCATCATGAATGCTATCTATACGGAAGAAATTAGTGAAATGCTGGCAGAAATGGGTGTTAAAGCTGAAGTGGTAGCGCTTTAACTCGCTTCGCTCAAACAAGCTATAAGCTATAAGCTATAAGCTGTAAGCCAATTAAAATTCAAAGCTTAGAATCTAAAGCTTACAGCTCTCAAAACTAAAGTATATCTATCATGTACGATTATATTATTGTTGGGGGAGGGATTGTTGGCTTATCTACGGCGATGGCTCTTAGTCAAAGGTTTCCCTCGGCTAAAATTGCTCTATTGGAAAAAGAGGCATCTTGGGCGGTACATCAAACGGGACATAATAGCGGAATAATTCATTCTGGGATTTACTATAAACCAGGAAGTTATAAAGCCAAGCTATGCCATCAGGGTAATCAGTCGATGGTAGCCTTTTGTGAACAGCATCATATTCCTTATAAGATTTGTGGCAAGGTTATTGTGGCAACTGAGCCTCATGAGTTACCTTTGCTGGATAATCTTTACCAGCGTGGTTTAGCCAATCAACTGGAAATTACTAAGCTTAATCAAGAGCAGGTTAAAGAAATTGAGCCTCATGTTAGCTGTCTGGGGGGTATTCAAGTTAAATCAACAGGAATTGTTGATTATCAGCAGGTTTGCCTAAAGTATGTCGAGATAGCGCGATCGCAAGGCGTAGAACTGTATAATAATCAACGTGTTGAGGGAATTGAATCTAGCAACGACGGTTATGTAATTAAGACGAATCAAGAAGAGTATCAGACAGAATTTCTGATCAATTGTGGAGGGCTTTTTAGCGATCGCTTGACAGAGTTAGCCCAAGTTAAACCCCCTGCTAAAATTGTGCCTTTTAGGGGAGAATATTACGAATTAACGCCTGAAAAACGCTATTTAGTTAACGGTGCTATCTATCCTGTACCTAATCCCAACTTTCCTTTTTTAGGAGTGCATTTCCACCCTGGGGTAGACGGAAGTGTTCATGCAGGACCCAATGCCGTACTGGGTTTTAAACGAGAAGCTTATAACAAGTTCGATTTCGCTCTCAAAGATTTTCTGGACACTATGACCTACCCTGGCTTTTGGAAACTAGCAACTAAGTACCCCAAGGATGGTTTACAGGAGATGATTCGTTCTTATAACAAGTCAATTTTTGTTCGTAGTTTACAAAGGCTGATACCTGAAGTACAGGCGAAAGATATCTTTCCCACACCTGCGGGAGTGCGAGCGCAAGCCTTAAAAATTGATGGCTCAATGGTTGATGATTTTTTAATTATCAAGGGAAATAATGCCCTTCACGTCTGCAATGCGCCGTCTCCTGCTGCTACTGCTTCGATTGAAATTGGTAAGTATATTGTTGCTCAAGCACCTAATAAGTAGGTGGGTCAAATTAATTACTCCTAAGCAACAGATTAATTTGTTTCGTATTAGTTTTACAGAACAGTTAATAAGAAGTCCGCTTTGTATTTCCTGCCTTAACCCAACCCTCTTGACCACTCCAGGGGAGTCTTACTCGTTGCCATTTTCCATCAGAGGAATCTTCTAAGATGATAATATTTGCCTTAGTTTCAATTCCCCCAACTCGACCAGCGTTAATATCGGGTTCAGCCCTTAAATGTAATCCTTGGGGCCAAGTAACGATCGCACGGTAAGCATTAGGAGGAAGTTCTTCTTCGGGTTTAGTAGTCTCCTGGGGCTTCTCTGGAACTTCTTTTTCTTCTATTTCAGCGGTCGTTATATTTGATTCTAAAGGCTCAATATCTGTTGCTGATTTTATGGCTTCGGGAGTAGTTTCTTGAACTACGGTTGGCTCGGGAAATACGGGTTTTTTCGGCAAAATAGACATTTTTTTGTAGTAAGCAAAGAGTAATGCCCCCGAAATTCCTGCAATAATACTAATGCCTAAAGCAAAGCCCAGGATAAACTGGACGGTAAGTGATAAACGCTTGAGAAGTATTGATTTAGTCATCCCCTAGTTCATTTGACTTTGAATGCGATCGCTTAAGCCGTTGTTTTTGGAAGCAAGACGAGCTTTTCCTGCTGCTACCCACTGCTGGAGAAATTCAATTTGCTCTTGAGCAGTTTTTGCCAAAGGTACTATTTGGCTAGCGGCTTCTAGGATATCATCAGTGGTAAAGTCACGGTTTTGGCTAAAGCCAATGTGCATTGCCTCGATAATAGTCTGCTCAATCTCCGCTCCAGAAAAGTCTGGTGTTTCATATGCTAACCGCTTGACATCGTAATTGCCTAGATTGTGAGGGCGTAATTTGGCTAAATGTACTTTAAAAATTGCTTGGCGTTCGGTTTCATTGGGTAAACCAACAAAAAATATCTCATCAAACCGCCCCTTCCGCAGCATTTCAGGAGGTAAAGCCCGAATATTATTGGCGGTAGCGACGACAAACACAGGGGTTTTCTTTTCGGCTAACCAGGTAATAAAGGTTCCAAAGACGCGACTGGTAGTACCTGAGTCGCCTTTGCCATCCAGCCCCGCAAATCCTTTATCGATCTCATCAATCCAGAGAATGCAAGGGGATAAAGCTTCTGCCAGTTCGATAGTTTGGCGAGTGCGAGATTCCGATTCTCCTACCAAACCCGCAAATAAACGCCCGACATCCAACCTTAATAGGGGTAAATGCCAGTGATGAGCGATCGCTTTCGCGGTCAATGATTTGCCTGTCCCCTGTATGCCTAATAGCAACAATCCTCTAGGATTAGGCAACCCGTAGGCTCTTGCCTGCTCGCTAAATGCTCCTCCACGGCGCAATAACCAGCTTTTAAGGTTATCTAAACCACCAATATCGGAAATTTGTTCGGTGGCGGGATAATAGTCTAAAATTTGCGTCTGACGAATCGATTGACGTTTCTCTTCGAGAATTAATTCCACATCTTCTGATTCCAGTCTACCATTATTAGTGGCGATCGCTCTAGTCAAAACCCGCCTAATTCTTTCTAAAGATAGTCCCTGGGCTGCCCGCACTAGTTCGTTTAGCATTTGTTCGGATAATTTCTGTCCTGTTGCCGAGATTAAACGATCAATCTCAATTTTAATTTCTGGGGCAGTGGGTAAGGCAAATTCAACTACGGTAATAACTTCAGTTAATTCTTCGGGAATTTGAACTTGGGGCGCAATAATAATAATGTTTTTCGGCTGAGATTTTAAACTCTGTGCCAGATTACGTAATTCACGAGAGACAGCAATATCTTCTAGAAAGCGGTGAAAATCTCGAAGAATATATACTCCTCCTGCATTTTTCGGCATATTAGAAATAAATTCTAATGCTTGTAGTGGATTGCGCTTACCAAATCCCGCATTATTGGGATTTTCTTGGTAACCATTGACAAAATCCCAGGTATAAATATTACGCTTGCCTAACTTTTCTATAGCGGTGGCGATCGCTTTTTCTGCCCTTTCTTCTTCTTTGGTGGGCAAATATATTAAAGGGTAACAGGCACGTAATAGGAGGGAAAACTCTTCGTTAAAGTTCATTATCGAAAATTATATTATTGCTTGTTTAAGAAAAATTATCTTACTCTTAATAATATGCTTGATGTGGATAAGCTACGTTCAAGTTTGTTACTTTTGAGCTATTAGCTTTTAGCTATTAGCCTTTAGCCCTTAGCCAATCAACATTATCTGTTTAATGCCTTAATGCCTAAAATAGATTATTTACGCATCAGTTTAATTGATAAATGTAACTTTCGTTGCCAATATTGTATGCCAGAGGGGGCGGAGTTGAATTATGTCCTCAATCAAGAATTATTGACAAATCAAGAAATTATTTCTTTGCTACAGGGTGTGTTTATTCCTCTGGGGTTTACTAAGTTTCGTCTCACGGGAGGAGAGCCTTTATTGCGTCCAGGTTTGGTGGATTTAGTCCATGAGATTGCCCAACTACCAGAGACAGAGGATCTTGCTTTAACTACTAATGCTTTTCTCTTGAAAAAGTTAGCCCAACCCCTCTATGATGCAGGGCTAAAACGAATTAATATTAGTCTAGATTCCTTAAATGCCAAGACTTTCGATCAAATTATCGGCAATCGCGGGGGGAGTCGCTGGCAACAAACCTGGGAGGGTATACAGCAAGCCCATCAGGTAGGATTTAATCCCCTAAAGCTTAACGTTGTGATAATTCCTGGTTTAAATGATACGGAAGTATTAGACTTAGCAGAATTAAGTATTAAACGTCAGTGGCATATTCGTTTTATTGAGTTTATGCCCATTGGTAATCCTGAACTATTCGGTGATAAAGCCTGGATCGATTCAGCATATTTACGGGAACAGATTCGCCAAAAATGGGGCTTAGTAGAATCCAATATCAAAGGAAATGGCCCTGCCGATGTCTTCCAAATCCCTGGTGCCCAGGGGACTCTAGGATTTATTTCCCAAATGTCCGAATGCTTTTGCGATCGCTGTAACCGAGTGCGACTATCCGCAGATGGTTGGTTACGCCCCTGTTTACTTAACGAAACTGGTCAAATCGATCTCAAAACTGCTCTTCGTAATGGTCAAGATCTAGCGAAGTTACAGGCACAAATTAACGATCTATTGTTACTTAAACCTGAAATTAATTTTAAAGAGAGAGATTCGGGTACTGATGGTACCTATTCCCGTACTATGTCTCAAATTGGTGGCTAATTAACTGGATATACAAAGTATAATTATTGTATATTCATAATTATACAATAATCAAAATCATGAATGGTAAGGTTAGTCGGTGGGGTAATAGTTTGGGGGTACGAATTCCTAAGCAGTTAGCGGAAGCCACTCATTTAAAAGAGGGGGATGAAATTGAGATTTATCAAGAGGACAACAGGTTAATTCTTGCTCCACAAAAGAAGCAATATACCTTGGAGCAACTTCTCGATGGCATGAATGAAGAACATCTCCATTCAGAAGCAGACTGGGGTAAATCTGTCGGTCAAGAACAGTGGTGAAGTCTTACATTCCAGATCGAGGAGATATTATCAAGCTATCTTTTAGTCCTCAAGTTGGTAGAGAACAAGCAGGATATCGTCCCGCATTAGTTTTATCACCATTGGCTTATAATCGAATATCGCATTTTGTTTTAGCTTGTCCGATCACCAATACGATTAAAGGTTGGAAATTTGAAGTCATTCTTTCACAGTCAATGCAGACTTCAGGCGTAGTGCTTGCCGATCAGATTAGAGTCTTAGATTGGCGATCGCGCCAAGCAAAATTTGTGGAGAAAGCTGCTACTGAAGTGATTGAAGAAGCTTTAGCTAAGGCATCGGTATTATTGAGTTGAACAGCAGGTTTGTCGCATTACAGGTGATAATTGAAGGAAGGCGAGAGAGTCTAAATGGGTAGTAGACGCTTGGGATGGTCAATATAGTTAATAATTCAAAATTTTGGGAACAATTAAAGAGCAATTCAACTAATCCTGTTGTTTAAACTGCGTTTTTACAACTTCGATCTATTGTTCTTAGTTACTGCGGTTTCTATTGCCCGTCATTATTGTTATGCCGAAAGTTTCACGTACCATTAAATCGCTTTTCCTTGCTGTGATCGTCTGGATAGTTTTGGGACTAAATAACTATTTAGCTCATTCTAGACAACTTCCTAACACTTCCACGAACCTAGATCAAATTACTTCATCCCTAGTAGCTAATAACGTAGCGAAAACTGTAACTTCTTACAAGAGAACTACCGCTTTTGCGGAATATAAACCCAAATACAGTTCAGTTGAGATTCATCCTAGTAATTACGGCGATCGCTACAGCATCGATGCCCATGGAAAGGCTGTAAATAATCAACCCCTAGTGGTGCTACACGAAACAACTGATTCAGCACGTAGTGCGATAAATACTTTCCGCACTAATCATCCCAACGACAATCATCAAGTTAGTTATCATGCTCTCATTACTTTGGATGGAATAATTATTTATCTTGTTCCTTCAGACAAACGGGCATTTGGAGCAGGAAATTCTGCATTTAAAAGCCGCAACGGTACCGAAGCAGTACAAACTAATCCGAATCTGCCAGCATCGGTTAATAACTTTGCTTACCATATCTCGTTAGAAACTCCTGTAGACGGGCGAGGCAAAAGTAATCGCAACTATCATACTGGCTATACCAAAGAGCAATATCAATCCTTAGCTTGGCTAATAGCTTTAAGCGATATCCCCGAAGAGAGAATTACTACTCATAAAAACGTGGATCTTTCGCGACACAAACAAGATCCCAGAAGCTTTGATTTTGATCAATTGCTCACAATTCTGAATTCTTATCGTCAACCAACTAGTAATTAATTACTGCTTTGTTACGGCTGGATCAAAGAATTTGCGATCGCAGGTAAGACTTCCTGACTAACAATGGGTAATGTTGCAGTATCGGGCAACTCAACCATTACATATATATTATTAACTGACAAGCGATCGCATTTCACTAAAATACCCACACTGGCTAAAATTTAGCTGGGAAATGATTCAGCGGCTTGAATTCAAAATTATTACGTTTTTACACTTGTTAATTCTTACTTCATGCTTAAGCTTTTCTGTAGCTGTTTGCTCTAAACATGGCTGTAATAATGTTCTCTGAAAGAATAAAATATTCTGCTATTGAGGGGAAATATTTAAAAGCTAAAGGCTAAAAACCAAAAGCGGTGCATCGGACGCGAAGCTTATCCGAAGGTGTACCCTTTAGGGAATCCTTTAGGGCGGTCTTGTTGGTTTCCAGCAAAGAGCGAATGCAACAAGAAGCTAATAGCAATAATCCAAAAGCTATTAGCTCAAAGTTAATTAATGAAACTAAACCCAGATATACCAATAAGCAATTACATTAGGACACTTGTTACTTACGAGCAATTAACTAAACCTGTCCTAACCAGCTAACCTACTGCGATATCTATTAAGCCATCCGTGAATAGTACTCAACCACGAGTAGTTCATTTACCTGAAGGGCGACCCATTCTCGTTCGATTTTGCCGTTAACTTTACCAGTCAAAGCACCTTTATCAAACTCTAGATGACTAGGTAAATT
>CALLPS010000005.1 GCA_938015355.1 uncultured Pleurocapsa sp. | reverse complement strand
GAGGCAAATTGTCCCAGCTACGACTCCTATCAGGCAATGGTAGCAGCCACAAAACTGGATGTAGTTATTATCTGTACTCCTCCATCAACCCATCCAGATATTTGTCTTGACCTGATTGAACAGGGAATTCATGTCCTCTGTGAGAAACCCTTGAGTATCGACAGCTTGAGTGCTAGAAAGATGATCAAGGCTAGTAAACAGCAAGGGGTGCTGCTAACCATGGCATCTAAATTCCGCTATGTCGAAGATGTTATTAAAGCAAAAAGCCTGGTAGACTCTGGTGCCATTGGCGAGATTGTCTTATTTGAAAATGCCTTTACTTCTAGAGTGGATATGTCGTCCCGTTGGAATTCTGACCCCAAAATTAGTGGTGGTGGTGTGCTAATTGATAATGGCACTCACTCGGTGGATATTACCCGCTATTTTCTTGGGGCGTTAGCAGAAGTGCAAGTGGTGGAAGGTAAACGTATTCAAGAATTAACCGTAGAAGATACAGTAAAGATTTTTGTTAAAAGCAATAGTGGGGTGATGGGCAATATTGATCTATCTTGGAGTATTAATAAAGAGCTAGACTACTTCCTGCGAATTTATGGATCTGACGGAACTATTTCTGTGGGTTGGAAAGAATCTAAGTATCGTCAGTCTCCCCAGGATGACTGGATCGTTTTTGGCACAGGTTACAACAAAATTCAGGCGTTTCAAAGCCAGATTGATAATTTCGCCCGCGCTATTCTCGGTCAAGATCAACTTTTAATTACTGCTGAAGATGCCCTCGCCTCCGTGGAAGCAATTGAAGCCGCTTATGCCGCTTTACAGCGTAGTCAATGGACGAGTATTGCCTCAAAAGCAAAAGCTGCCTAGTGTAATCTAAAACTATGAAAATTCATCCAACTGCCATTATTGAAGCAGAAGTTGAAATAGGCTCTGAGACATCGATCTGGGATAATGTTCATGTACGTCATTCAACCCAGATTGGTGATGAGTGTATCATTGGCGGGAAGACCTATATTGCCTACGGGGTAAAAATTGGCAACCGAGTCAAAATAAATTCTTTTGTCTATATCTGCAATGCCGTAACCATTGAAGATGGGGTTATGATTAGTGCAGGTACAATCTTTACTAACGATCGCTTTCCCCGTGCTGCAACGACGGATTTACAGCACCTCAAGCCTTCTGATCCAGATGAACATACCCTACCAACTTTAGTCAGAGAAGGGGCAACTATTGGCGCAAGCTGCACTATTGGCAACGATCTAGTCATTGGTCGCTTTGCCATGGTGGGAATGGCTTCCTTGGTGACTAAATCTATCCCTGATTTTCATCTTGTAATGGGACATCCCGCTACTTCTGTTGGTTGTGTCTGTCGTTGTGGACAACCACTATTACGCTTTCCTACAGATGGCTCGACAGTAAACATAGGGGAAATTAGTTGTCCAGCCTGTGGACTGAAGTACCAAATTAACGAAGGAGAAGTCAGGGAATTAACTCCTCCTTGGGAAAATTATTACAGTAAGTTACGATAAAAACCTTTTCGTTTGAAAATATTTTTTTACATCAGTATTTATAAATTTTAATTCACAAAGCGATCGCGAACAATTAGAGATTTAATTCAGAACAATAGTATAGGCAATTTAACGAATAGCTGATTACAATGCGATCATCTAACTATTCTGCGATCGCCAAACACCATGACTCAGACTATGACTCAAGCCCTATTGTCAGTCAATCATCTCCGAGTGGCATATCCTCACCAATCTCAGACAGAGATTACCTGGGCAGTAGATGATGTTTCTTTTGAACTCAAGCCTGGGGAGAGTATGGGGCTAGTGGGAGAATCTGGTTGTGGCAAGTCTACTTTAGGACGGGCGATTATGCGCTTATTACCAGAGGGGAGCCAGGTATCAGGTAAGGCTATTTTTCAGGATAAGTCGGTTTTTGAGCTAAATAAGGCGGAATTACGGCAGTTTCGGGGGGAAGTTGTCGCTTTGGTATTTCAAGATCCGATGACGCGGCTAGATCCCTTAATGACGATTGGTGATCATTGTCTGGAGACGATTAAGGCTCATCAACCCCAGCTAACTAAATCTGCGGCTAAAAAACTCGCCCTGGAGACTTTAGCCACGGTTAAAATACCTGCAAATCGTTGGGCACAGTATCCTCATGAATTCAGTGGTGGCATGCGTCAACGAGTTGCCATCGCTTTAGCCCTATTACTCAACCCTAAAGTAATTGTGGCAGATGAACCGACCACCAGCTTGGATGTTACGGTTTCCGCAGAGATATTAGATGAATTAACTCGCCTGTGTCGGGAACGAGATCTGGCATTATTATTGATTTCCCACGATTTAGCGATGGTAGGAGAATATTGCGATCGCATTGCCGTGATGTATCAGGGTAAAATGGTAGAAACGGGAAATGTTAACTCAATTCTCTATAATCCTCAGCATCAATATACTAAGTCTTTGTTGGATGCAGCCTTACATTTACAAGCAGTTGCCGAAAATACAGTTGATAGTGTTACCAGGAAAAAGCCGATTCTTCGGGTTCAAGACTTGAAACAGTATTTTACTCTCGAAGGGAATCTGATCCAGCAGTTGTTTTCTCAGGAAAAAGCAGCCGAAATTAAAGCCGTTGATAATATTAGCTTTGATTTGTATTCAGGGGAAATATTAGGACTTGTGGGAGAATCAGGGTGTGGGAAAAGCACTCTTTCGCGGACAATTTTACAATTACTCAAACCCACCTCAGGAAAAGTTGAATTTCTCGGACAAGATTTAACAACTCTCTCTCTTCAAGCAATGCGGAGTCAACGAAGACAGCTACAAATGGTGTTTCAAGATCCTCACGCTTGTCTTAATCCCCTAATGACTGTGGGAGAAAGTATTGCCGATCCTTTATTAATTCATAAATTAGCCACTTCCGCTGAAGCCAAACAACAAGTTAATACTATGCTGGAAAAAGTTGGCTTAACTCCTACTGCTGAATATGCTCAACGCTACCCTAAAGAATTATCTGGGGGACAACAACAACGAGTTGCGATCGCTCGGGCTTTAATTACTAATCCTAAGCTAGTAATCTGCGATGAACCCGTAAGTATGCTCGATGCCACCGTACAAACCCAGGTATTAGAACTAATGTTAGCCTTAAAAGAGGAATTTGACTTAACTTACCTATTTATTACTCACGATCTCTGGGTAGCAAGGTTCTTTTGCGATCGTATTGCCGTGATGAATTCGGGTAAAATCGTTGAACTAGATACCACGGAAAACATCTTTACGAATCCCCAACATCCTTATACTCAAACCCTACTCTCCGCTGCACCACTATTGGCAAAGTGACATACTCCCGACACCTTCACAATTCGATAGGTGGCGTAATTAAATATAAAACTGGAGTTAGTAGTTATGATCTTACAAAATACTAGAGTTCATAACTTTCACTAAGATTTAGCATACAGTCCTCAATATTATTCAACTGAGACTCCAGCTTTTTGTATCTAATTGCTAAAGCTAAAAAATCTTCATAATGTTGCAAAGCTAATTCCATTGCTTCTTCAGGATTTTTATCAAGATATAGCTTAAGACGGACAACTTGCAGTTCTGATTCTAAGGGAAGAGAAATCATAATTTATTTGGAGAAAAATGAGTACTTTTATTTATTGTTAATTAGGAATGATCGGAAATATTGACCTGAATTGAGATTGAATACCTTATAAAGTATAAGATTTATAATTCAATCATTCCTACAACTGTAAGTTTTGTTGTTAAATTAACTGATCAACAAAACTTTTATAAGACATCCAAGTTGTTACTGATTAACAGTAAATAAGTAATTTGAGTAGCTTTGCAATTATATTAGTGAAAATAAAATAAATATTTAATCGTGAAAATACCTAGAAATAGATTGTTTAAGATTTTTTTAACAAAGTATCTGAAAAATATCGATTATAAATTCCCAAGCTTAAAATAGATCCAGAGTAAAAAGTATAAAAAAATACCAAAAAGTATTATTAACCTAATTTGTGACTTAAAATTTAAAATAGTGATGAACCTTGATACATATTGACAAAAGGTGAGACGTGTAATTCTTCAGGGAATAAATTAGCTAAGAAATAATCTAAGGTAGTTGACTTAAGAAATCCTTGGAATACTGCCACAGTACCAAAACGAACTCCTGTAGATCTTTGTTCTGCTAGAATGACTTCTATCTGTGCGCTATTGAGAATTGCCGCTTGTTGAAGGTAATAGCCCAAAGCATCTTTCTCTGGCTGAATTACTATTTTTGACCAATCTTGAGCAAAAAAATCGGCAGTTTCTGATTTTATTAAACCTTGTTGTGCCAATATTTCGCCAATCCGTAAGTTAGGCTGATCAATTTGAGTTTGTAAGGCAGATTCGATCTGAAAAGGCGAAATTATATCAGCTTCTTGTAGAGTCTCTCCCAAAGTTTTGGTATGTACTGCCAGGAGACGACGAATATCGGAACGGGCTTTTGGGGTTAAGCGATAAGATGTCATGGAAAAAAATTTGATAATAAATATAAATGTTAAAGATTTAGATGCCAGATTAGTATCTATTTAAAATAATAATTTTTTTAGGTAATTATCTTCTGTAATTTTGCTTACTATCAGCAAGAGATATTTTATTTTATAAATTAATTTTTGCTTTATTAGTGTGATCCTTAGCACTAGAGACTCAATATTATTTTCTTATTATAAAAGTAATATTAAAATAACTTAACGTCATTAATTAATGTCTAATTCTCAAAATATAACCAAAGAAATTCGCAGAATAGAAGTTGTTACTCTTAACGTAAAAAAAGAAATAAAAACTCTAAAAAATAGAGTCCGTGCTTATAAAGGATGGACAAAAAGATATCGCAAACAGCAACAAGAACTAAAGCAAGATAATTTGGCTATTTCTAAGGAAAGAGATAATGCAGTCAAGGAATTAGAATTAAAACAACAACACTTATTAGAAACTGTTGAAGAAGCTAAACAAGCAAAAGAATTACGAGATCAAGCATTGTTGCAACTAGATGAAGTAATTAATAAAATTGAGCAGTATAAAGAAATTTGTAAAAAAGCGAATAAAATATCTTATGCAGACAAAATATACTTGATTAAAGAAGCAGAAAAGTTATTTTTTGATGAGGAAATAATAACTACAGATATCGAACTAGATTCTACTGGAAAACCACAACTAGAATCTGGTCAAGCTGCTCTCGGTCGTTATTTATTAGATAGATAGTTTATTTAAAAAATATTTTACTATGGTACTTAATCAATTAAAACAAATTCGAGACGAATTAAAAAGTAGTGCAAATACTTATGATAATGCTTTTAAAAATACTGCATTAATCGCCGCCTCAGAATTAGCAAAACAAGCTAACCCAGATCAAAGCAAAATATTAGGCAATGAGCAACAAAATAAAAATAAACCAAACTTAAATCCCGTTTTAGATCAGGAATATTTTACCGCTAAATATGGCAGTTTAAAAAATGCCAAGGCTGCATATCAGTCAATGTATGGGAAGCAAAAATATGGTCGGAGTTGGGCAGACTTTATCGCGGTTGCCAAAAAGTTAGCTTCAGTTTCCCCCAAACCAAAAACACTAACCTTAGAAGAAAGAATAACTAAAATAGAAAACTTTTTAATCAGTTTAGGATATCAGCTATAAAGTAGATTTCTAAAAACTTGCTGTCATTTAATGTTGTAATAGAAATTAATTATCATGTAAAATTTTAATGGATAGCGATCGCCTAGAACAAATCAAACTCAATCTCAGAAATAACGGGATTTATCAACGTAAACTGGCACTAGATGAATTGGCAACTATGCCCTCAGATCTAGCATTACCAATACTGCAAGAATTGTCCCTAGATCAGGATTTTGCTTTACGAAAAATTGCCGTAATGGGTTTTGGGAATCACCCCACAGAAGAATCTTTTAAACTACTGATAGAGATGCTGGAAATAGAACAAGATGCCAATGTTCTATCTGAGGCGGCTAATTCCTTATTTGAATTTGGCGATCGCTCTATTATGCCTCTACAACAACTTTTTAGTAATTCTGATAACTGGTTAGTACGTCAAACGGTAATTTCAATTTTAGTAGATAGTAATCATCCTGGTGTTTTACTTCAGATCGCGAAAAGCGCGATCGCAGATACCGATCAAACAACTAAAGAAACAGGTATTTTAGCTCTTAGTCGGTTACTCAACACCCCTTTAAAACAGTCAGCCTTAGAGATCTTTACAACCTTAGCAGCAGATAGCTTCTGGCGCACTAGATGGCGTACGGCGATCGCTCTAACCGCTTCTCAAGATCCTCAAGCGAGAAAGTTACTGACTAAGTTACAGCAAGATGAACATTATCGGGTGGTAGCGGCTGCATTGGAAAAAATTAATTAAAAAGGAAAATTGGTTATTTTTCAAAAAACTTTTGTTGGTTCTATTGAATGTATTGACGAAAGTTCTGTTTAAAATATTTCTGTTTGAAATATTGTAGTAATAGCAAATAACAAATATCTGAATAATTTCGGCTTTAGCTAAACGATTTTGTAATAGCTGCCTAACTTTTTTAACTGCCCCTTGTTTCGTTTTATCTATAGTTTTTAGTTCGGGCACTTCTAGTACCGTAGCTATGGTAGAACCATCTTCGTTAT
>CALLPS010000004.1 GCA_938015355.1 uncultured Pleurocapsa sp. | reverse complement strand
TTTATCCTTATGTTTCAGCCAGAAGATGATTCTAATAAAGATCCTTTTTCCAAAAGTGACTCAGTAAAAAATCTAGACAATATTGATGCCAATATCTCCGCCGAAAACATTGCCATACGCAAAAAACAACTTGAAAGTATTTTGATTAAATTAGTTGCGGTTGGGCTTACTTTAGGTACGGTTTTAGGAATAGGTGCCTACTATTTACTCCATAAACTAGGTTTGACCAAAAAACCTTATCAAATTGAACAGGAAAAAATTGAACAAGAAAAACAACCAGAGACTCCTGTTCAAAAAATCAAAACTTTTCCTCGTATACCTGAACCTTTTGAGGGATGAATTAGCCTTGAACCTTAACCTCTCATTTTTTGGTCAATTGAACTGTGTTCATCAATCAAAAACTCTGTTTAGTTGACTGAAAGTAATCAAGTCATGGTTTGATGACTTAGCGATCCCTCTTCGGTTCTACAAGACTACTAATGTTAGGGTATCATGACAAATGTAACTTTGAAACCCAGTAAAATCGTTGATAGTCAGGTTTTAATAGTTTTATCTTGATCCCCATGGGACATTTTGTTGCTATAACTTATTCAAGTGGTCAAGACCTTTCCCACAAACCATATAAAAAGAAAATAATGAATGATCAAGTAGACGCGAATTAATTAAGGTTAAAAGGCGCAATAAAAGTATTCAACATTTTATTAAGGTCTTATACACGGCTGCCAGCAGCTAAATACCGTCTAACTAATCAGGGGCTCTAAGTTAATGGCAAAAGAACGTCCACCACTAGAAGAGATGACCTTAAGGCAGCTGAGAAAGGTTGCCAGCGAATATAAGATATCCAGATATAGTCGGATGCGCAAAGCGCAACTGCTTGTTTCTATTACAGAAGCAATTAATAAAACAGAACAAGAAAGATTTTCTCAGAATTCACCAGATATGCAGGAGGAACAACAAGTGAAAGGTACAAAATTTGAAGTCGGTCAAAATGACGACCTAATGGAAACCCTAGCTTCCGTCGATCAAGATTTAGGAGAGCTTCCTGACGGTTATGGTGAAAGTCGCATCATGCTGATGCCTCGTGATCCACAATGGGCTTACGCCTACTGGGATGTTCCTAACAATCATAAAGATGAACTTCGTCGTCAAGGGGGGCAACAGCTAGCCCTAAGAATTTATGACGTAACTGACATTGATATTAATCATCAAGCACCCCACAGCGTGCAGGAATATCTTTGTGATGAAATGGCACGAGAATGGTATTTACCTATCCCCGTCAGCGATCGCGATTATGTAGCTGATATTGGCTATCGTTGTGCTGATGGCAGATGGTTAGTTTTAGCTCGTTCTGCTACGGTGAGCATTCCTCCTGTCTATCCTTCTGACTGGATCGAAGACGCTTTTATCACAGTTAATTGGGACGAAGATTTACGAGGTAAGACTCTATATACTTTAGTTCCTCCTTCCAAGAAACAACCCGTTGGTTTCGATGCAGCGAAGAGCGATCAACTCTATGATGCAGTATTTGGTATGACTAAAGATACTGAATCAATGCGGATGGCAGGCTCCTTATTTGGTTCCATGCAACAGACTCCTGAAGCGGCAGTAAGTTCTTACGTATTTCCTTCTGGGGTAGGTATGTGGGCTGTACCGACTGCTTCTGGTCAAAATATGTCTGGGGCTGGTTTCTCTGGGGATCTAGCTGAGGCTCGTCCTCGCAAGTTCTGGTTAGTTGCCGATGCTGAATTGATTGTCTACGGTGCAACCGAACCTGATGCCACCGTAACCATTGGCGATCGCAAAATCCAGCTTAATTCTGATGGAACATTCCGTTTCCAGATGTCTTTCCAAGACGGAGTAATTGATTATCCAATTAAAGCGGTAGCAGTTGATGGAGAACAAACTCGTTCCGTCCACATGAACTTTGAGCGTGAGACTCCTTCTCGCAATACTAATACAAAAGCAGAAGCAGTTGAAGAATGGTTTGCTTAAATCATTATTGTTAGTTTAAGTAATTAAAAGTTAATCGCCGAGGTGTAATTATTACATCTCGGTTTATTGTTTTATTTTTAACTCAAATTTGTCTTCTTTCAGCTATAAGCTATAAACCAAAAAAGTTTATTTTGTTGCAGCCTCAGCAATACCACTCAGTACACCTGAGACTTTGGTTAAAAAGTCATCACAACCTTGAATGTTATGGCGTTGTTGCAGATATTGAGGAGAATTATAGATAATTTGAGTTTGCTGATTATCATCCTGCAAAACTAAGAATTTTTGTGGTAGATCGATCGCCGTAGTTGCAGCACAATTCATTAACGGTGTTCCTACTTTAGGATTACCAAAAATAAGTAGCTGGGTGGGGTTTAATTCTTGTCCAGCCTGTTTTGCATTGGCACTATGGTCAATCCGAGTAAAGAGGGTTAAGCCTTTTTCGGTAATAATCTCTTCCAGGCGATCGCTAGTTTCAGCTACTGTATAAGGACTGGCAATAGTTATTAATCCACGGAGATCGCGATCGATAGTACTATCAGAAACAGTTATTGCGTTGACGGTTTCCGAGTTATCTCCCATAGTTGCTTGCTGACTACAGGCGGTATTAATAAGTAAGCTAGATATAAATAAAAGTTTTAAGAAGTGATTCATATAATTGTTTCTTTGATGTTCTCGATGTATGGTCAAGCAAGATAGAGATAGCTGTGCTAATTACCTTTAAGTTACATACCATCATAATTGAGTAGCAACCACTATTTCTGTTTCAGTTGATAGATACAGATCGGAACAACAATTAAGTCAATCAACACATGAAATACCGTGAAAGGGTTAGGATGCAAAAATAAGAAGCGATAGATACCCAGTACTCCGCCAATACTAGGCAAAATTGCGCCCCACCAAAATGCTAGGGGATGTCGGCGCAACAGAAACAGACCGATAAAAAAATACATAATGCCGAAGGCTGCGGCACCGATGACATGGTGTTCGAGGGGATATACCTGAAGCTGCACTACATGGGTGACGCTAGATATAATCATTAATATTCCAGCTAATTTAAGCAGTTGTTTCATAGTTCATATTTGGACAGCGATCAATTAATCTTAGATAACAAACAACTTAAGTAATCTTACTCGTTACTCGTTACTTCTCAACTTTGTTGTTTTTGACTGCGCCACCAACCTCGTACGAGACTAATTTCACTGTAGCTATAGTTTTCTCCCAAAGCATCTCTAATGGTTTTGAGACTAAGATCTCCAAATTGTTCGATCGCTTTAATAATTTCTTGTTGTTTATCGGCTATAACTAATTTATTGAGAGCAACGGGCTGATTCATTTCCATTAATTCGCTTAAATGGTTACTAATGGTACTCACCGCAAAACCTCGTTGCGCTGCTATTTCCTTAATGCTCAAGCCCTGCTGATGAAGCTGAAGAGTTGCCATCTGGCTTTTAGAAGGAAGACTAACTGGTAGCTTGTGTTGTTCGTTGAATTCTAAGATTGTCGAGATAAAGCGATCGCCATATTGTTGAGCTTTATACTCATTAACTCCCGATAGATTGGCAAACTCAGTGATATTTTTCGGACGTAGCTGCGCCATCAACTTAAGACTGGAATCGGCAAAAATCATATAGGGAGCCAGGGAATTATGATCAGCAATTTGTTTACGCAGCTTTCTCAACTTCTCAAATAGTAATTCTGCTTCTGCTTTGCGAGGATTATAGGTGGCTGTAGTTTTGCCAGGAGATTTATCAATTGCCACCTCAACCTTTAGTTGACCCCGAAAAACTTCCCAACTACGCTTATTTAATTTAAGAGTGGGATAACCATCTGTCGTTTGCCCGACCAATCCTTGATGTACCAAGCTTCTCCCTAACATTTTCCATTCATCAGCTGTCCTTCCTTTCCCAATACCATAGGTAGAAAGGAGATGATGTCCGTATTGATGAATCTTTTGCTTACGTGAGCCAACCAACACATCAACAATATGATTGGTGCCAAACTTCTCCTGACAACGGGCAACACAGGAAAGAAACTTCTGTGCTTCTTCTGTCCAATCTTCAATCAGTTTTGGGTTTAAACAATTATCGCATTTACCGCAATTCCCTGGATATCTCTCGCCAAAATAGCCCAGAATAATTTTGCGACGACAATCATTCCCTTCGGCATAATCAATTACCTGGCTTAACTGCTGGAGAGCAATCTTTCTCTCACTCGGATCGGGCTTTTGATTGATTAAAAACTTGACTTTTCCATAGTCGCCCAAACTAAAAAACAAAATTGACTTAGAGTCTTCCCCATCTCTCCCCGCCCTACCAGATTCTTGGTAGAAGCTTTCCAAACTGCGGGGCAAATCGTAATGAAACACAAAGCGCACATCGGGCTTATTAATGCCCATGCCAAATGCTACAGTGGCAACAATTACTTGAACATCATCTCGCAGAAAACTGGTCTGATTACGACTGCGCTCTTGGTCTGATAGTCCTGCATGATAGGGTAACGCACCTATACCATCACGCTTGAGCCGAGTTGCCACTTCGTCCACACGGTTGCGACTCAAACAATAAACTATACCTGCTCCCGATTCAGTTTTAATGGCGCGGAGTAATTTGCGATAAATATTGCGGTCTTTTGGCTCTACTTCATAGTGAATATTACTGCGATCAAAACTAGCAACATGCACATCAGGCGATCGCAGGTTTAACTGCTGAACAATATCTTTCCTCACTCTTTTGGTGGCAGTCGCGGTAAGTGCCTGGAGGGGAATCCGAGGATAACGTTGGCGGATTTGCTTTAACCGACTATATTCGGGGCGAAAGTCATGCCCCCATTCTGACACACAGTGTGCCTCATCAATGGCGATCGCACTTATGCCAACATCCTGCTGCACTCGGTCTAAAAACAAGCCAAATCTTTCATTTAACAGCCGCTCAGGAGCGACATAGAGTAGCTTAACCTGATTTTTTAAAATAGCAATCTGGCGATCGCGTCTTTCCTCATATTGCAGAGTACTGTTAAGGTAGGTCGCATTAATACCGTTGTCTTGTAGAGCATCCACCTGATCTTGCATCAGGGCAATTAACGGCGAAACCACAATAGTTATGCCTTGTCTCAAAAGTGCTGGCAACTGAAAGCAAAGAGATTTTCCTCCCCCCGTGGGCATAATCGTCAGTAAATCTTTATTCTGTAACGCTGCTTCAATGATTTTCTTTTGACCAGGACGAAAAGTGTCATAACCAAAATAATGTTTTAAAGCATCCTCCAAAGAGGGAAAAGTTAACATAACCAAAATGCAGAATGTTTATATACTCCTAATTATTTTAAAAGTTATTGACGACTTCCTTCCTGCTCAAGATTTTAATTTTGTTTTTGCTATATGCGATCGCTAAATTAAAATTAGCTATTTAATCTATTCGTGACAAGTTAATGCTATCTGTTTTTAGTCAAATAGTTTTCAGCTTTAAGTTCTAATAAAATTGCGGAGAGAAAAAGAATTACTCTCCGCAGATATATCTCACTCTAAGATGTTAAAGGAGACTCACATAATAGATATAGTCTGAACTTAGATACCGTTGCTAATATCGCTAGCCAATCCTTGTCCAAATTCTTCAGTCAAAATACTTGATAAATCAAGTTCAATGCCAAACTGATTTAAAACTTCTAAACTATCATCAACTTGCTTGATGTTAGAAACTGTTGCAGTATTCATATTCATTCTCTTGGAATTTATGGCGTAAAAAAATATTCGATTAATCCCAAAAACTCTAGGTTATTGGTTATAAAATTGTGGTGTTAGCTAATAAAGATATAGCTCTCACCTAAGGTTATTGATTTAGTCTTAATGGTTCTAATATTTGCAGCAACTCTTCCTCTGAGATATAGTCTCCAGAAGGTGGGCTAAAACACATTAATGCGGTTTCATAACAAGCTCGTGCGATACGAGCCCTTTCATAGGGAGAAAGCCCCGCAATCATAGATACATTTTCATCAACATGTCCTGCATCAGCACCAAGAGAACTATGCACTCGCAGACATCGAGTAGCATTGATATCAGATGGTATTAGCGCTTCTACTTTCTGGATGTAATCTTCGCCAATTCCCAAAGACAAGCGTTCCATTGTGTAGGTATAACCCACGCAATCAATGGGGTCTTCATCTTGAGTACTACGGGCAAAATAATCCATTAAAGCTCTTGTCGCAGGGGGAACAAGATTCTTAACTACTGCTTTTGAGTCATATCCCAGAGATTGAATATCTTTTAAAGCTAGTAAATCATGACCTGTTTCCTCTTCGGCTTTCTCCAAAGCCCACGCTTCTAAAGCAAAGCGACCATTAGCCGCAAAACCTTGAGCTGCATCTCTCAATAGATTTGGGACTGGAGAAGTTTGATGATATGCACTTGCTAACCGCCAGATCCAGCGAGTGGAAGTTAAGGCAGGAGGTCTAATATTAGACTTGATAGCATGTTTAGCAGCAGCAATCGCTGTATCCAACAATTTCCCTGTGGTAGCAAAACTACCAACACCCTCCATTGGTTGGGCAAAACGATCTATTTCAGAACGAGGTTGATATAACCAAGCTTTTTCTGTAGTTGCTACCACTACCTTTCCTAGAGAAATTTGAGCCCATTCAATATCAGCAATAGAAGACTGTCCTGCTTGCTGCTCAGCAGAACCTGTGTTATCATTTCTGACCATAAGAATCACAAAACAATTCGTTAACTTGCGATCTGGTTCATCTGTTTGCAGACAGATAAATACTTAGATCGCATTTACTTTTTTTGGTATCAAATGTATTGAGATTTAGCCAAATTTCAAATTTTATTTCAGAAATACATTCTAAATAATCTTGCTTTATACATTAAGTTTGTTCAACAAAAATAAGTAGAAACCAAATTTATAATATTTGTTTTGTCTAGCTACATCTTTACACCTGTAACTACAATTATTAAAGATAGGTTAAGAAATTGCCATCGGGATTTTTACTGCATTTAAAGTTAAATATTAGTTAAATTTTGACTAGCAGTTTACAGTAAAAATACATAAAGTAGTGCAACTACCTAGGTGGGGAGATGAAAATAATTGCTCACATTGGGGATCAAAGCAAACAAGAGAAGAATTAATTAATAATTATACTGATTGTTTAGCCAGGCAATTTTTGGAAATAATTATATATAGATAATATTGATCGCATTAGAAAGTTTGCGATC
>CALLPS010000003.1 GCA_938015355.1 uncultured Pleurocapsa sp. | reverse complement strand
CATTGCTTGTTCATAGTTATAGTAATAGTGTAGGGGAACATCCGCCGCAGGCATATCCAGTAACCCTTCATAAAATTGCTGGGCGGTTTGTAAATCCGAGACCATCACCGTATAAACCTTGGGGGCACTGCTGAGAAACATCCACATTGCTCCAGCGTATGCCACCAATAGCATTACCATTACACCCTGAGTAGAAAACAAACTATCCAAAGCGATCGGCGGTAAGAATGCACCTATATAATTTGTCATTGATATATGGGGGTCAATAATATTAGCTATCATCTTAAACTAGGGATTTTTTTTAATTCAATTTTATTCTAGTTTTATATTAGTTTTACAAACATCTCTCTACTGCGTCAAACCATGTTGCAGGGCAAAACGAACTAATTCCGTACGGCTATTTGTACCTGTTTTCCCAAAAAGGCGACTAACGTACTTTTCCACATTTCTAACACTAGTACTTAATTCACGGGCAATTTCCTTATTCATCAAACCTTGAGCTACTAAATCTAAAACGCTTTGTTCTCTTGGGGTCAAATCTATTTTGATTGGAGGAGGAGTTACAGAGATGCCACCAGTACTACCTAGTTTATCGTCTAATTTAGCTTTGATTTCGACTAATTCTTTAGCAATTTTTTCTAGTTCAGTACTGTTTTCACCTTTACTAGTTCTAGTTTCTTTTTTAGACAGCAAATTTTTAACGATCGCTTCTAATTCTTCTGGATCAAAAGGTTTGGAAAGATAGGCATCACAACCAGCTTCATAACCTTGAATGCGATCGCTAGTCATGCCTCTAGCAGTCAGAAAAACTACAGGAATTGAGCGATAACGAGGATCTTCTTTCAATTTTGCTAAAAATTCATAGCCATTTACCTCAGGCATCATAATATCGGAAATGATCAAATCAGGCACTTGAGATTCGATTGTTTGCAAAGCTTCTTCCGCGTTGCTGGCGGTGGCTACTTGCCAAGTTTCATTATCTTCAAGGTATGCTTGCACTGACTCTCTAATACCAGGCTCGTCATCTACTAATAATAGTTGTTGTTTTTCTGACATCGGGTTTTTTAAAATAAATTTAAATAAATTTAAAAGGTAGGTTTAGTTTATTGTCTAGCCAAGGTATTTTTAAGACTCCAATAGACGACTAACTTCCTCCATAATAAGACCTTACACAATAATTCCCCATCCAGATGTAGACGGGGAATATTAATTATTAACTATTAACTTCTCTAGACTCCTCGCTATAAGCTATAGGTTCAATTACTTCGCTTGAATTGTATCTAGCTTACTTTGAACTTTCTCAACTACGTTGGCAGGTAGAGGAATATAACCTAACTCACCAGCAAAGGCTTGCCCATCAGTTAGAGACCAATTTACAACATCTTTAAAAGCTTGAAGTTTAGCTGGATCATCATAATTTTGATAGGCTAAGATCCAAGTGTAAGTAACAATCGGATAGGAAGCATCTCCTTCTGGATCAGTGACGAATGCTCGTAAATTTTCAGGTAAAGTAGCGGCACTTAAAGCATCGGCAGCAGACTCATCAGTGGGAGCAATATAATTTCCTGCTTTATTCTCTAAAGTAGCAGTAGGAATTTCCTGTTGTTTGGCATAACCATACTCAATGTAACCCAAAGAACCTTCGCTTTGTAGAATTTGCGCCGTAACTCCTTCATTTCCCTTGGCACCAACTCCTGTCGGCCATTCTACCGTCTTGCCACTACCGACTTTCTCTGACCATTCAGGACTAACAGCACTAAGATGTTTAGTAAATACCCCAGTTGTACCACTACCGTCAGAACGATGAACTACGGTAATTTGGTTGTCAGGTAATTTTGCGTCAGGGTTCAAAGATGCGATCGCAGGATCGTTCCACTTTTTGATTTTACCCATTAAGATATCCACGTAAACCTGACGAGATAATTTTAATTCGGGCACATCCTCTAAATTGTAAGCGAGAACAATACTACCTGCGGTCATTGGTAACAAAGCCACACCACGCTCAACCGCAGCGATTTCTTCGTCTTTCATTGCCACATCACTGGCTCCAAAATCAACCGTACCCTGGGTAAATTGCTCTACTCCAGCACCACTACCCACAGACTGATAGGACACTTTGATTTGAGGATTTTCTTTGTTATATTCTGAAAACCATCTTTGGTACAAAGGAGCAGGAAAACTTGCCCCAGCACCAGTCAAAGATACGGACTTTCCTCCCGTATTTTCACCTTCACTTGTAGTGCTAGTTTGAGTTCCACCACAGGCAGTAAGACCCAAGGTCAAGGCTAGCAAGGGTGCAAGGAAAACTTTTCGTTTAAAAGAAATTGTAGAAATCATAGATATTGTATTACTTGTTAACGACTTAAAATTAGCTAGTCTAAATAATAGGCTGGACAATCATAGATGGACAATAAGGGAAAAATACACTTATTGTTCCTATCGCTACATTAACTTATCTCTTTTCCATTACTTATAGATGATGAACAGATTAACAAAACATTAACAAAAGGTAATGCTTTGGTCGTTACCAAGGATAGGCTAATTCTAAATTGCCCAAGAAAAGGCTTTTGACATCCTCCTCGTCTTAAAAGACAAGGATTCTGGTTATTAGTTATTAGTAGCGGGTTTAATACTAAAAACTAAAAACTAAATACTACGAGCAAGTACCCAGTCACGGGGTAGGCTTTACATTGTGCCCTTGTGGTAAACCCAAATCGACGGTCATTGTTTAGTATTTTTAGCCTAGAATAAATCTTGCCTGTATTAGTAAATCACTTCTCCCAATGCAGTTTCAAGA
>CALLPS010000002.1 GCA_938015355.1 uncultured Pleurocapsa sp. | reverse complement strand
GAATTGGGGAACAGTTGGCAACTAGAAGAATATCCTCAGCAAAATCGCTTTGAAACCCAGTTGCTTCAACATTTGTTTGATGTTGAATATTTACAATCCCAAGGAGTAATCGATCCTGTTACCACTGAATTTTTGAAGATTAGGCAGGAATTAGCAATTTTAAGTGCATTTAATGACCCTAGTGGCGTTTATGCTCGTTTACCCTTTAATTTCGAGATTGATTGGTAATTTAGAGCATCGGGCATAAATTAGATTTACCCCCCTGAGAAGCACTAACTAAGTTGGGCGATTAATTTTGCTACTCGCTCTTTTATTTCATCTCTAACACGTTGGAATGTCTCGATTGGTTGTCCGTCGGGGTCATCTAAGTCCCAATCTTCAAACACTTCTTGCATTACCCATTCTGGGGGTAAACTTGTGCCACAACCACACATGGAAATGACCGCATCATAATCATCAGCTTTAAAATCACTCAAAGGATCAGAAGTTTGTTCTCTAATATCAATATCAATATCTGACATTACCTCAATTGCCGTGGGATGAACCCGACTGGCTTCTAACCCAGAAGAAGTAACTTCAACCTTGCCTTTTCCCAGAGTTTTGGCAAAACCTTCGGCTATTTGAGAACGACAGGAATTGCGACGACAGACAAACATCAATTTTTTCATGGTTTTTTATTTACTAATTGCTTAATTATTTCGCTGATTCTTTAGCTTTACGCTCGCTGTGTCGGTCAGTTAAATAATCAACCTGATCCCGTAGTAGTAAGGTAAATTTATATAGCTCTTCCATCACATCTACCACCCTGTCTCTATAGCTTGAGTCTTTCATCTTCCCTTCCTCATCAAACTCTTGATAGGCTTTGGCGATCGAAGATTGATTGGGAATAGTAAACATTCGCATCCATCGACCTAAAATCCGTAAGGTATTAACAGCATTAAAGGACTGCGAGCCGCCGCTAACTTGCATCACAGCAAGGGTTTTTCCTTGAGTTGGTCGTACCGAACCAATTTTTAAAGGTATCCAGTCGATTTGGTTTTTGAGAATACCCGTAACATTGCCATGCATTTCGGGAGAAGACCACACTTGACCTTCTGACCATTGGCTTAATTCCCGCAATTCCTGCACTTTCGGATGAGTTTCTTCTACCTGACCTCGTAATGGTAATTCGTGGGGATGGAAAAATTTAACTTCTGCTCCCATGCCAGTGATGATTCGGGCTGCTTCCTCGGCGGCAAGACGGCTGTAAGAACGCTCCCTTAATGAGCCGTATAAAAATAGAATCCTCGGTGGATGGTCAAACCTAGTCATTATTACTTTACGTCTAAATGTCAATTAAAAAAGTTAAATCCGAAATTCATTTGTAATTATTTTGTAGAACACAATGACTGATTAAATTACATCGATAAAATATTATCATTTATGGATATCACTAGTTTATTTTTATATATTTTTATACTTTCGCTTTTTCTGATTATCGAATCTCTTAAGATTACCAGCAGATCTATCTTGAGGTAGAGTTCACTTATCTATAGAAGGGGGGATGTGAGCAGAACAATTTACAAGATAACTTAGTAAGTAGTTAAGAAACAAAGACACACAAACAATAAATAAATTTATGAATCTTTTATTACAAACTGCCATTAGCGAACCCCATTTTCCCTATGCAGCAGCGATAGTAGTCGGATTAGGCTTTCTAGCAGCGGTTTCTATCGGTTCGATCGCCTGGTATAACTCTAAACGTCCAGCAGGTTGGGAAGGAAAAGAACGTCCTGATGTTGTTCCTAACATTGATCGATAATCAATAGTTATTGGCGGATAAATTACTAACTATACTTATACTTTGGAGATAACTAACATGGAAAATAAGACCCCTAACGATGCTAATTATGATCGCGTCATCACTTCAGCCGAAACCGCAGCCAGAATGGAAAGAGAAGGAGATGACTTTAAGCAAACTGCTGAGCCTGGTCAAACAGTAGATCGAGAAGGTTTAGCTAATAATTATGCAGTGGAGCCTGAAATGTATTACGAAGAACCAGGCGATCGCCAGGAAATTAAAAAGACAGAAAAAGCCTAAGGCACAGCAGAATTAGAAGACTATGTTTGGTTAAAGGCGAAAGGCGAAAGGCAAAAATACTGTATTACTGTATTGCACCTCATGACTCTGAGAATTGCTATATTTGCTGAATAATTCTTTGGGCTTGATTGGCATATCCCCCACCAAAAAGATTGAAGTGATTCAGGACATGATAGAGATTGTAAACACTCTTACGTTGTCGGTAGCCTTCGTCCAATTGCCAAGCTTCGTTATAGCCGTTGTAAAAAGCAGTGGGAAATCCACCAAATAGTTCCGTCATTGCCAGATCCGTTTCCCGATCGCCATAATAGGTAGCAGGGTCGAAAATTAGCGGTGCATCATTTTTGTCAATAGCGGCATTACCCGACCACAAATCTCCATGAACTAAGGATGGTTGGGGTTTTCTTTGGGCAAGTTTAGCTCTAACTGCGTTAACTACTTTGTTGGTGTCAGGAAAACTTCCTCCACGACGTTTGGCTAACTTTAATTGATAACCAATACGCTGTTCGGCAAAAAAATCTGCCCAGTTGTCCATCCAGGTGTTAATCTGAGGTGTCGAGCCAATAGTATTATTTCTTTCCCAGCCAAAGTCTTTACTAGTCCCCACTCGATGCATGGCTGCTAATTGACGACCCATTTCTGCCCAGCTTTGTTTATTTCCACCACCTAAATCTAACCATTGCAGCACAATATAACTAGAATTAGCTGCCACTCCCCAACATATAGGCTTTGGCACCGTAATTGTCTGGGTAGCATACATTTGCTTTAATCCTAAAGCTTCTGCGGCAAACATTTCTACCTTCGCAGCATCATTCAACTTTACGAAATATTCTGCATCCTGGCTGCTTATCTTATAACCTTGATTAATACAGCCCCCGCTAACGGAATTGCTGGTTGCGATCGCAAATTCTGTTCCAGTAGTTTGACTAATAGCTTGGGAAATTTCTGTCCACATTAGATTTTAGATTTGATTCTGTACTTAACACTCTCCAGTTAAGCTTGATGTTCTAAATACCTGGGAGAATGTAACTGATAATTGCATTCTCCTATTGCCAGCAGTGGTGCTAGCAGTGGCAAATCTACAATAGCCCCAACCAAGCCAGAAAACCTTTTCCTGTAGTATATTCAATAATTAAAATCGCAGCAAACCCAATCATCGCGGCGCGAGAATTTAGACGCTCGGAATAAGAATTAAAGCCAAATTTAGGCTCTTCTAGTTTGGGGGTTACACTGGGTTGAATTTCTTCAGTCTTCATTATTGAGTTATCCTGTCTAGTTTTATTAACAAATCTTTACTATTGTATTGTAAACGATTTTTACCGTTAGGTTTCTGATCGGGTCTTATGACTTCTGGTGATGTACTTCAATCACAGTATGGACATTGCCTCTGGGAGTAAAATCGCCTTTGACATGAGCCTCTAGGGGAGCGCAAGCTGCGACAAAATCATCCAGAATTTGATTGACTACTTCTTCGTGGGGAATATAGCGATCGCGATAGCTGTTAATATATAGTTTTAATCCTTTTAGTTCCACAACTGTTTGATCGGGACAATAGGTAATATAAATAGTGGCAAAGTCGGGATAGCCCGAAAAAGGACATTTACAGGTAAATTCTGGCAAGGTGATACTAACGTCGTATTTTCGACCAATTCTGGGGTTAGGAAAGGTAATTAATTCCCCTTCAGCGATCGCTCTTTCTCCATATTTTAGTTCATTAGGAGCAGAGGATTGAGGAGTTGTAGTCATATCGTTTTAGTTAATTGGTATTATTTGGATGGGGAATTTAATTGTTTTAGCGATAAGCTATAAGCCTTTATGAGTCGAGCAAGTCTTAATTATTTATAGCGTACTAAGTTGACTCGATAGCGTTGTTTTTTTGTGACAGATACCTCACCAATTTCTAATCTACCTTTTCCCCGCACAGCAATTAGGTCACCAGCTTTCACGTTATGGCTAGACTGGGTAATTTCTTTCCAATTGACTCGAACATCTTTCCCTGTAATCGCATTTGCCATTTTACTACGAGACATGCCAAAGCCAGCAGAAGCGATCGCATCTAAACGCATGGAGGCTTCTACAGTAGTCATTTCCTTCTTTTTCGGGGGACGAATTTTTAATTCGCTAAATTCAATTTGCTGAGTTTTAACCGCTACAGAGCGCACTTGAGTCAAAGCCGAAGTGAGAAAATCTACCATCTCTGGAACAACTATCGCCTGAGCGCCTCTTTCTCCCAGAACAATAATATCTCCCACCTTATCCCGAACAATACCTGTGCCCAAAAGTGAACCCAAAAAATCTCGATGGGTAGCAGGATCGAATAAAAAGTTACCTGCAATATCTAAAGCCGCTAGTTCAACTTGAGACTCATCTAGGGGAAGATCGGGGCGAGATAAGGCGATGCGCTGTCTTTCTGCTTGAGGATAACCACCCCAGGGTAAAGCCTCAATTTCCGTCAAATTCTGGAAAATTGACTTAACTTCTGCGATTACAGGGGGAGATAGAAAATCTGTAACGACTATCTCCCAGTTTTTAATTGCTTGTTCGGCTTGATCGATAACCCGAGTGATTTCTGGTTTATTCTCAACACGTTTGAGTAAGTCTTCTCTAGGCAACATTTAGTTATGATTCTTTGATTTACATATTATTTTACCAAAAGCTATAAGCCATAAGCTATGAGTGATTAGTATTGGTTACCAACTAATAACTAATAACCAGAATCCTTGTCTTTTAAGAAGACGAGGATGTCAAAATATTTCTACCTAGAAATCATCGGTATTATTATATAATTCTTCGATGGACAGTAATATTATTTATTGCCAAACGATAAAACAAGAGGATTATTTGATTTTTAGCAGACAATGACAGTACAAACTATTGATCAATATCTAGATCTTGCTCAAAAGCAACAAGAGCAGGGAAAGCTGGATGAAGTAGCCACAACCTATCGTCAAGCTATCTTAGAATTTCCTCAAAATTATCAACTGTATAATAATCTGGGGAAAGTTCTGACTGAGCAGGGTAATTTAACAGCAGCGATCGCCATTTTTGGTCAAGGAATTAAAATACGACCTCATTTTTCTTGGCTTTATTATCATTTGGCAGAAGCGTTAAAAAAACAGGGTAATCTAACAGCAGCAATTGTTAATTATCAACAGGCGATTGAGTTAGAAGATGATGTATATTGGTTTCATTTTTATTTAGGACAAGCCCTAAGTGAGCAAGATAATTACACCCAAGCAATTGTTAGTTATCAAAATGCAATTGATCGGGGCATGAAAAGTCCTTGGATATATTATGCTTTAGGACAAGCTTTTACTCAGCAGGGGGATCTGGATCAGGCGATCGCACTTTATCAACAAGGCATTGAAATTAATCCTAATTTGTCGAGTTTTTATGAGAATATTTATTTATTAAAAAGAAAAATAGCTCAAGATAATTCTGGAATTGATAGTATTAATAATAGTTATGCTCAAGATAGTAATCAACCAGATCAATCAACTTTGAAAATCGACTCTTTACAAAATCAGGCAGTCGCCTTTACGGAAAAAAAAGATTGGCAATCAGCGTTGGCATGCTATCAAGAAATTATTCAACTAGACTCAGATTATGGTGCAGTTTTTTATAAGATCGGTCAAATTTACGAGCAATTAAATCAAATTGATACTGCTCAAGAATATTATCGCCAAGCTAGTATTTTAGAGGATTTCTCTTCAGATAGTAAGGTACTCCTGGTGTGTTTTAGTGCTCGGCATATTACTCCAAAATGTCGTTACCATTTTCTAGATTTTATGGCTAACTTTTCTGGTAAAAAGCTATTTGTTAGAGATATTCAAGATGCTTGGTACAACAAAGGATTACCTGGAATTACTCGCAATGTTGAGCAAACTTCTATCTATTTAAAGAATATAATTGACCAACAAGATATTGAAAAAATAGTTTTTCTGGGTGCTTCTTCTGGGGGATACGCAGCATTACTCTTTGGTTATTTGCTTGATGTAGATGAAATCCATGCTTTTGGGGCACAAACTAAAATTCCGAATAGCCCAGAGGAAATTGCATTACTAAAAGATCTTGAATCTAGTTATTTTGATCTGGCAACTGTCTATCAAAAAAAGTCCGTTTCCAGTAATTGTCATCTCTACTTCGACAATCAATTTCCTCCAGACCGAGAACATGCTCATCATTTAAAGCAGATTACTAACCTAGAATTACATGGCTACGAAGCAGAAGTTGGACATAAAATTTCTCTGTGGCTCAAACATCAGGGATTATTATCCTCAATTATCCTCAATGCTTTTAGTTTATAGCTTATAGCTTTGCTCCTGCATTCGTTTTAAATAATACCAATTCCCACAAATAGCTAGACAGATAAATATCAAAACCTAAAAGTATTGACATCCTCCTCGTCTTAAAAGACAAAGATTCTGGTTATTAGTTATTAGTAGCGGGTTTAATACTAAAAACTAAATACTAAAAACTAAATACTACGAGCAAGTACCCCTGAAGGGGCAGGCTTTACATTGTGCCCTTGTGGTAAACCCAAATCGACGGTAAGGTTGACACTCGTTACTTTTGAGTTGGAAATTAACTACTTTTCTCCAGAAATAATTGCCTTTCCGCCTGTCTTCTTCGGGCTAATCCTGGCATCTGCACGAGTCTACCCCGCAAATTAGCTTTATCCCAACGTAAAAACTCATTAGCGGCACCTGCATAGTCTTTGGCATTGACTTTTCTGATCAGAGTACTGGTTTTAATTGAATTGATGCCGACGTTAAAAGAAATAGAAGCTAAGGCGCTTAATTGTCTCTCACTAAGATTCACTTTGACAATCTGATCCAATTCTTGATTAATTTCCTGGAGATGATTATTCAATGCCGCTTCTGCTTCTGTTGGAGAAATGCGATCGCCAATTTTAACTGGTTTTCCTGCAATTCTCGATAAACCATAACCAATTACAGGAGTGCCATCGGTATCAATATAGGCGTAATCTTTAAATCCCTCGAATTCTTTGATCAGGTTAACCGCAATATCCGAGACGGGTTTTACTTCGGGTTTGCTTGGGGTGGGGGTAAGATAAATTTCTGAATGTCTGAGATTAATGGATAAAGAATTATCCAACCTCTGTAGTTGCATCTCTTTCACAACGTTATTCGACGGTTCATAAATTTTGCTTTCGGCAATGGAGATAGTCGTTAGTCCCAAAGAGCAAATACTGGTTAATACAACTGCACCGTCAATATATTTATTCAAAGCTGGCTTCTTAAAAAATGATTATTTCAATAGATAGTTTTAGCCGATTGTCAAGAAAATAGCGACTAAATTAAGGTATTTGTTGAAAATCTTTACATAAAGCTAAAAGCTAAAAGCTAAAAGCTAAGAGCTTATATAAAAGTGAGAAGGCTTGCCTTTGGGGTTCTGTCCGTGTTTCGATCCCAAAAACAAGCCTTTAGATAGTTCACTCCTCACACAACTAGAATTTTCACCTATTTGCTAAATAAACATCGTTAGTGTTGTAACAGTTTAATGATTGTCACCTCGCTTAGTCAATAACTTTAGGCTTATTATTGACTAGAGACTATGATAGAAGATTGAATTTACTAATTCTATGCTGTTTATAGCAAGTTTAAACGACTATAAGTTGTTTTTAATATGTATACAATAATATCTAGAACAATGGAGCATATGGTACAGTTTCTAGTGTCTTTTTCGCTCAAAATTAGCAGGTAAACAATTTAATCTTCATGAGAAATCAAAATACTTGAGTTGCTCTAAATTATCTAGTTGAGCAGACACTCCTAATGCTTGGGGAACAATAACTTTACGATTAAGTAAATAAAATTTGCCGATTCCTCCAGCTTTTGCAGCTTGCATATCTGATACTTGATCGCCAATCATGATTGATTTTTTTAGGTCTATGGAATATTTATCACAAGCTTGTTCGATCATTCCTGGAAAAGGTTTGCGACATCGGCAGGTTTCTCGGTAATACGATACAACCGCTTGAGGGTGGTGGGGGCAATAAAATATATCCAGCAATGGTATGCCTTGTTTGTTGAACTTCCCATGTATCCATTTACTGAGATCTAAAAAATCTTGTTCAGAATAATAACCCCGAGCGATACCTGACTGGTTAGTTACTACTATTAGTTTGAAACCTAAATCCTTTAGTAAATTACAGACCTCAAAAATACCATCAACAAACTCAAACTTTTCCCTACTTACAACATATCCATAATCAATGTTGATTGTACCATCACGATCCAAAAAAGCTACCTTAATCACTTTATTTTATTTGTTTTTTTGTGCTAGATCATCGTTTATGTTAATTTAACAATCTATTTACAGCAGCTATTGTAATATATCAATTATCGAAAATACCTAATTGCCGCTTGCAATCAAGAAAAAAATAATTTTTACCCTGATAAATATACAGTTTCAAATTCTTTTTATATTTCATAAAACGGCGATATTGAGAACAAGCTGCTAACTAGATTAATGGATAAACATCATTCTTAAAACAAAATTAAATTAACAGATGAGCTTCAACCTAAAAACTCAACAATTTAGTATTGATTATTTTCAAAAACTGAGTAACTTATGTGCAAATTTCTTAGTTAGCGATCAGCAAAATTGTCCGCTATCAATTGCTCAAGGGATAGATATAGCAGCTCATTTAATCCAGGAGCAAAATTACAAACAACAAAAAGCTATCTTTATTGGTAACGGAGGAAGTGCTTCGATAGCCAGTCATCAAGCGACCGATTTTTGGCGTAATGGAAAAATCAAAGCGATCGCCTTTAACGATAGTGCTCTATTAACCTGCGTAAGTAACGATTTTGGCTACGAACAAGTTTTTAGTAAGCCAATTGAAATGTTTGCTCAACCTGGAGATATTTTGTTTGCCATTAGTAGCTCGGGACAATCAGACAATATTTTGGCTGGCGTTCGTCAAGCATTGGAAATGGGCTGTCATGTGATTACTCTTTCAGCTTTTCAAGCTGATAATCCTCTGCGTAACCTTGGAGATTTAAACTTTTATGTTCCAACCATGTCTTACGGTTTGGCAGAGATTGCCCATCTTAGCATCTGTCATTGTATCATCGATGCCGTAATTGAAGAAACCAAAACAAATTTAGCAGGAGCTAATCGTCTAACCCGCAATGAAAGTCAATTAGCCCTAAGTTCGCAGCTTTAATCTAATCAACACATTGTCTACATTATCTACTTTACGTTCCATCCCTACGGGACAATTTACAATTTAAAAGTGAATAGAACACAATCAAAATAAAGATAATGACGTAGAAGTTTGATTGATCAGCAACGCATTTTCTTAAATTTAAAATAGCACAAAGTTTTTCGTTTTAAGCGAGCTAGACATGACAGAAAAGTACCTCGATTTTGATTTGTGTGGCAAGGTATTAAATAGTTACAGAGAACAAGGTCAAAAAATTGTTCTTTGTAATGGGGTATTTGATTTACTTCATCCAGGACATATAGCCCATCTAAAAGCTGCAAAAGCGATGGGAGACTTGTTGGTTGTTTCCTTGACTGCCGCTGCTCATACTAATCGAGGTCCAGGAAGACCAATATTTACTGACGAACTGCGGGTGAGTTCTTTAGCAGCATTGGCTTGTGTTGATTTTGTTGTCCTGACTCCCAAAGCTACAGCATTAGAAATTATTGAGAAAGTACGCCCTAATATCTACTGTAAAGGGGACGAATATGCTGATGCTAGCAACGACGTAACTCAAAATATCGACCGAGAAGCAGCAAAGGTTAGAGCCTATGGAGGGGATATTCAATATACGAATGAAATTACTTTTAGTTCGACTAAATTAATCAATAACTATCTTGATGTTGTTCCCACCGAGTTAAAGCATTACGCCAGATCTTTAAATCAGCAGCATTCCCTCTCTCAAATTAAGGAAGCGGTTGATAAAATGCAGCAGCTTAATGTCTTAGTACTTGGTGATGTGATTATTGATGAGTTTGTTCACTGCAATATTCAAGGTTTAACTTCTAAAGGAAAAGCTCTTTCTACTAAGTTAGTTAAAAAAGAGCAACATTTAGGAGGGGTTATGGCTATTGCTCGCCATTTAGCTAGTTTTACCAAGGCAGTTACAGTAGCTAGTGCTATTGGTAATGAGCAAAGCGTACATAAATTAATTATCGATCAAGGGGCTGACTCTCTCAATTTATGTCTACATCAGTCAAAAAATTATTCTACGGTAATTAAACGTCGGTATATAGAACACCAAAGTACAGAGAAAGATCGGGCACAACTGTTTGCTGTACAAACCATAGATGAAGCAGGATTACAAGGAGAAGAACAGCAAAAATTTCTCGACTCCTTAAATAAATCTCTCCCCAACTATGATCTAGTTGTTTTGGCAGATTATGGTCATGGATTAATTGATTCATCGATCATGGAACTAGTTCAAGATCAAGCATCATTTTTGGCTCTAAACTGTCAAACCAACAGTGCCAATTATGGTTACAACCTGATTAACAAGTATCGACGAGCAGATACATTTTGTTTAGACGAACGAGAACTTCAGCTAGCTTATTCAAATCAGAATAGCGATCGCCAAGAGCTACTAGAAAAACTAAGCTTCCATTTAGGTGCCCGTCAAGGCTGGTTAACTTTAGCCGATGCTGGTTCACTAGGAATTGAGTCTGAAGGAAAATTAAATATAGCTCCTGCTTTGACTCAAACCGTTAAAGATACTACGGGGGCAGGAGATGCTTTTTTTGCCCTGGCAAGTTTGAGTGCGCGTTTAGATTTACCGTTGGAGTTGGGTTCATTTCTCGGTAATTTAGCAGCAGCGATCGCTGTTAACATCATGGGTAATGAAAAACCTGTAGAGAAATCTCGATTATTGAAGTTTGCCAAAACAATCTGTACATACTAAAAAAAACATTAACAGACAGAGTTTTACGGGGTCGTATAACAACCGAACTTTTAGATTAGGGGATCATAAAAAAATCTCACAGAAAGTTCGTCCTCATTTAGGGATAAACGTCTCTCTCTGTGAGAGATCAGAGATTTGTGATTAACTTATGTGTCAACCGATAACTGCTCAATTACCGCTTCTAGAATATTTATCCCTTGGTCAACTTCTTCTTGAGAGATTATTAGCGGTGGTACGAAACGGAGAACTTTTGCTCCTGCGGGGGCGAGTAATAACCCTTGATCCATTGCTGCTTTAACTACTTCAATCGAGGTTAATTCAATCTCAGAGCTAATTTCAAGACCATTGATGAGACCCCAGCCACGCACTTCAGTAAACAAGTTAGGATATTTCTGGGCGATCGCTCTTAATCTAACCCGCAATTGTTCTCCTCGCTGTTGAACATTTTGCAAAATATTTTCCGTTTCGATGGTCTGTAATACCGCTAGAGCAGAGGCACAGACGAAAGGATTACCACCAAAAGTACTGGCATGATTACCGGGTTCAAAAGCGGCACAAGAATCCTTACAGAGCATGGCACCGATGGGAATCCCACCCGCTAAACCCTTGGCACTAGTCAAAATATCTGGTTTCACACCTAACTTTTCATAACCCCAAAGTTTGCCACTTCTGCCAACACCCACCTGTACTTCGTCAAACACCAAGAGAATATTATTTTCGTCGCAAATTTTACGTAGTCTGAGGAAATACTCCAGATCTCCTGGACGTACCCCACCTTCTCCTTGGAGAGGTTCAATCATGATGCCGACAACCCGACTCAAAGTACCTTCATCAAGGTCGGTAATAGCGTTTTCGACAGCAGTAATATCATTATAGGGAACATAGGCAAAGCCTTCTGGCAGAGGATGAAAACCCTTTTGATATTTCTCTTGTCCTGTAGCGGTAATAGTTGCTAAAGTGCGCCCATGAAAACTAGATTTAGCAGTGAGAATAATCGGATTTTCTACTTTCTCCAAATGACTATGAGCATACTTTCTGACCAGTTTAATTGCCGCCTCGTTAGCTTCTGCTCCAGAATTACAGAAAAACACCTTGTCCATACAAGAATTCTTAACCAGCCATTCTGCTAACTGACCCTGCTCGGGAATATAGTAAAGATTAGAGACGTGGTGTAACTTCTGAATTTGCTCTGTTACCGCAGCAATTAAAGCAGGATGAGCATGGCCCAGAGTACAGGTGGCAATCCCCGCGACAAAATCGAGATATTCCTTCCCCTCTGTATCCCAAAGACGACAGCCTGCTCCTCGATCAATCGCAATGGGAAAACGACCATAGGTTTGCATTACGCTGCTATCAAAGCGATCGCGGTCAAATTCAGCAGTATCAGATTTAATTAAGGAATTTTCTAATATTGTGGATTGAATCACAGGTTACTCCAGGGTAAGATTTATACTTCCAGATATATTTCAGAAAAATACATTTAAAATGACAGTTGTCATTAGATATTACTGGGATTAGGTTGCTTTAAGCCAGACTTACATCTTAATGTAATGAATTTTAAGCAAAAATGTGAGCAAATGTTGTCAAAGTCAGCACCAAATTTTGAATGTATAGTTACACCTTTGAGGAAAAATATGGTCGTTTACGCAAGGAGTTAATCAGAGGTGGTGTAGTATTAGCCTGCATCGTACTATTTGGTACCCTATGGTATTGGTTAGTCGAAAAGTGGACTTTTTCGGAATCTGCTTACATGACTGTGATTACCCTATCTACGGTAGGGTTTTCGGAAGTACGACCCCTGGGAGAAAGAGGACGATTATTTACCGTAGCCTTGATCTTAATGGGTTTGTTGACAATTGGTTACATTGTTAATCGTTTTACAGAAGCCCTGATTCAAGGGTATTTTCAAGAAGGAATCAAACTAAGACAGGAGAAAAGTTTGATTGAATCTCTAGATGAACACTATATAGTATGCGGTTTTGGGCGAACTGGTCGTCATGTTGCCCGCGAATTTTTTGCTGAAGGGATACCCTTCATTATTATTGATGACAATCTAGAAGAAGTAGAAGAAATCAAGCAGTTAGGCTACACGGTAATTCTGGGGGATGCGACTCTGGATGAATCTCTGGTGCGTGCCAAGATTGATCGGGCAATTTGCCTGGTCACCGCCCTACCTTCCGATGCCGAAAATCTCTATACAGTACTGTCGGCAAAAACATTAAATCCTCGCATTAGGGCGATCGCTCGCGCCAGTAATGAAGAAGCCGTACAAAAACTTCAGCGTGCGGGGGCAGATGCGGTGGTTTCACCCTATATTACTGGAGGCAAAAGATTAGCCGCAGCCGCATTAAGACCACAGGTAATGGACTTTGTAGATGGTATCATTACAGGATCTAACCGCTCTTACTATCTAGAAGAATTTCTGATCGACTCCGAGGCTTGTCCTTTTGTCGGCAAGACCCTAAGAGAGGCTAAATTACGCTCCAAGTCAGGAGCTTTGGTCTTAGCAATTCGCCGTTTCGATGGTAATTTAATTGCGGGGCCAACGGGAGAAACTTTGATTTTGGAACGAGATGCCTTTATCTGTATGGGAACAGCAGAACAATTGCGGGATCTTAATAAGATTCTTGGTCCAATAAATTCTGCGAATTCTCTCAGACTGCCTAAAAATAAGTAAATAAGTACTCGATTACTGATAGGTTATGACATCACATATTTTAGTGGTAGAAGATGAAGCCAAGTTAGCTCAGTTCATTAAGATGGAACTAGAGTTTGAAAAATACCAAGTTACTCATGCAGTGGATGGTTTTTCAGGGTTGTCTTCCGCCAGAGAGATGAAGCCCGACTTGATTCTGCTTGATTGGATGCTTCCTGGGATATCGGGCCCAGAAATTTGTCGTCGCCTACGGGAAACAGGAGATAAAGTTCCCATTATTCTGCTAACGGCAAAAGATGAAGTGAGCGATCGCGTTGCTGGTTTAGATGCTGGTGCCGATGATTATGTAATTAAACCCTTTAGTATTGAAGAATTACTCGCCAGGGTGCGGGCGAATCTACGTCGAGATACGGAGGAGGAAGTAGATCTACTACAGTTTGGCGATCTAACTCTCAATCGGTCTACCCGTGAGATATTTCGTGGTCAACGCTTGATTGAATTAACTGCCAAGGAGTTTGATCTTCTGGAGTATCTCTTATCTCATCCTCGCCAGGTACTGACCCGTGAGCAGATTCTAGAGCGTGTCTGGGGCTATGATTTTATGGGGGATTCTAATATTATTGAAGTTTATGTGCGTTATCTCCGTCTTAAACTAGAACAACAGCAAGAAATCCGACTAATTCAAACTGTAAGAGGTGTTGGTTATGTGTTGCGTGAGTGATCTGAGTCTATAACATCCTCCCTAGATCAAAACCAGGCAATTAATACCTCTTAACGAAGTTCAGTACCAGATTGTTATATGCTTTTCAGCGTAAACAGCATTAATTCAATCAGCAAAGAAAATCATGAGCCAAACTAAATTTACTGAAGCTAATACAGAGGCATTATTTGATGATCTCGAACGAGATGCCCGTTTTCGTAGTTTTTGGGACCCAGAAGGTAGTCTGCACTGGGGCTATTTTGAAAATTTAGCCAATGCTCGACCTGAAGACTTTACACCCGCCTGTAAGCGCTGGGATGAGTATATGTTGGCACAAAGTGGTATTACTGCTGAGTCTCGGGTGCTAGAAGTTGCTTGTGGCAATGGGAAAGCTGCCGTTTGGTTAGCTCAACAGACGGGGTGCGAAGTAGTAGGAATTGATCTCAGTAGCAGTTATATCGATAATGCCCGCAAGTTAGCTAGTAATTCTCCGTCTCTACGGGTGAGTTTTCACAAAGAATCCGCAACAAACCTCCCCTTTGAGAATGACTCTTTTACCCATGCTTGGAGTCAAGGTGCTCTGTATCACATTCCCGAACTAAAGAAGGCTCTAACTGAAGCTTATCGTGTTCTACGACCAGGTGGCATTTTCCTATTTGATGACTTAGTATCCCCAGTAAAAGAAGTCAGTGAGACCACCCGCCAGCATGTTTATGATCGATTGCTGTTTGAACCAAAATTTAATGCTGAGGCCTATGCCGATCAACTAACTCAGATCGGATTTACCGTTTTGCAGGCAAAAGATTTGAGCGAACATTTAGAAAAGAGCTATCAACTAGTGTCTGAACTAGCTAGAGCAGAATATCCAGATATGAGTGCTGCTTTTGAGAAAACCCGACAGGCGATCGCAGCTGGGGAATTAGGTTGGGGCTTCTACCTCTCACAAAAGCCTGCTTGAACCACCTACTTACGCAAAATTAATTACACATTGAAAAAAAAGTAACCATCTTTTTGTAAGGGTTCCAGAGAATGTGAGTAGGTAATTAATTGTTCTTTAATTACTTCTTATTTATCCAAATTAATTGAACAATTTTTATTGATTGTCAGAGCATAGCTGCTAATTAAGAATACTCGTCTCTGGAATCAAAAATATCATAGATCTTATGAAAGTACGTTATTGTATCATGAAATACATGATAAAAAAGCTCTGTATTTACAAAAAACATGTCAATAAATAATAGGTTTTTTTAAATTTAAACAAGAATACGTGTTTTTAGGAATATTCTATTTAAAAATTACCTATAGACAGAGCAAGTAAATTAACCTGTATGCACATCTCAAAATTTTGCACATAGTTAATGCCCTCATAGCTAATGGCTGGGTTTTCCCGCTATTAACTAAAAATAAATTTTGTAAAAGAAAAATAAATTATGTCCACGGCAGCATCATTTCCCAATATCAAGTCCCCTGATTGTTCAGTTGAATTAGTCTCCAAATATCAGCAACTACTGAAACAAAATCATTTTATTTATCTGGAAACTAAAGATTCAAACTTTGACTGGATCAAATTTGCTAAATTAGTCACTGACAAGGAATTAATGCCGCAATATGGCAAAGAGATCTTCCATGTCAGGTATGAACCTGAATTACTAAATTTTTCTGATGCCAGAGGTCAAAAGCCTGTCCTTCCCCATACCGAAGCCAGCGACTATCCCAGTCCCCCCGAATATCTAGCCCTCTGGTGTCAAAAACCTTCTGATTGTAGTGGTGGTCAGACCACTTTGGCTTATGTAGAAGGATTCCTCGATACTCTTACAGCAGAAATGAAGCAACAACTTATGGAGACCCAACACTATTTCGGTGCAACGAGGGGTGTCCATGCCAGTCGTACCAAGGGTGCAACTCACCCGATCCTCTCATTTTCTGATGACAAGCCGATTCTGAGACTTTCTTATAATTATATTAAACATGGTGACTACAGCCCTGATCCAGATAACCTTCAACCCTTTAATCCTGGCTCATTTTTGTCAGAAATTGCTGATCGCTTTCTAGAGTATTACGAGACCAATCACTTGGCGATTCGGATGGAACAATACTCACTTTTGCTTTGGGATAATCAATGTATGGCACATGCCAGAAATACTTATAGTGATCCAACTCGTGCACTTGATCGTATCTTTTTAGGCTGACAAGCACACGATTGATTGATCGCAAACCAGGCAAATGCGATCGCTATAAACAGAAATTTAGCTAGCCAGAATAGCTCATAATCAAGACATAACTAAAAAATTCTCAATAATCTGGAAACAAATGCTAGTTATTGGGAATTTTGCAGTATAGCATTACGGATTGAGCTTAGGACATTCAGCTTGAGAGTGTAAATTTATCCTTCATCCTTTATCCTTACGAGCAGATAGCTAAACTTTTTCCTAATCTAACTTTGTACGGCTATATAAGCAATTCTCCTACTGTGGCGAGACAGAAAAATAACTAAGGATCATCAATAATGAACATCTTCAATCAATTGGAATCCAATGTGCGAAGTTACTGCCGTTTATTCCCCACGGTGTTTAAGACAGCACAAGGAGCCATTCTCGAAAATAAGGAAGGTCAGAAATATATCGACTTTCTGAGTGGGGTGGGAACCCTAAATTATGGACATAATAACCCTCAAATAAAACAAAGACTGCTCCATTATCTCGAATCCGATGGTATTGTTCATGGTCTAGATTTAGCAACGGTAGCGAAAGAGGAATTTCTGGAAACCTTGGACGCTATTATCCTCAAACCCAGACAATTAAATTACAAAGTTCAGTTTCCCGGCCCAACAGGAACAAATGCCGTGGAAGCAGCTCTAAAACTAGCTCGTAAGATAACAGGACGAGAAACGGTCATTGCCTTTTCCAATGGCTATCATGGCGTTACCCTTGGTTCATTAGCCACAACTGCGAAGGCTTCCCAAAGGGCATCGGCAGGAATTCCGACCACAGGGGTAACTTTTATTCCCTATGATGGGTACTTGGGTGCAGATATTGACACGACAGAATATCTAGACAAAGTACTCTCCGACGTAGGTAGTGGTGTCTCCCTCCCCGCAGCAGTGATTGTCGAAACAATTCAGGGAGCTGGGGGAGTTAATGTGGCTAGTTTTGAGTGGTTGCGATCGCTTGAAAGAGTATGTCGTAAACATGATGTAATCTTGATTGTGGATGACATCCAAGTGGGATGTGGACGGACAGGTTCTTTTTTCAGTTTTGAACAGGTTGGTATTTCCCCCGATATTGTTACCCTTTCCAAGTCATTGAGTGGTTTTGGTCTTCCCTTCTCCTTGGTGCTAATTAAACCAGAATTAGACCAGTGGAAACCAGGTCAACATAGTGGTACTTTCAGAGGGCCTAACCTCGCCTTTGTGACGGCCAAAGCAGCTTTAGATCTTTATTGGCAAGACGATAGTTTTTCAACTTCCGTTAAGCATAAAGGAGCTATTATGCAGTCCTGCTTGGAGCAAATAGCTAACAATAATCGGTTAGCCGATTTATCTGTGCGGGGCAGAGGAATGATTCAAGGGTTAGACTGCAAAGATGGCAATCTAGCCGATAAAATTATCAGAACAGCCTTTAGCAAAGGTCTAATAATGGAAACCGCAGGGGCGCAGGGGCAGGTAATTCGCTGTCTACCTCCTTTAACTGTTTCCGAAGAGTTATTAGAAGAAGGTCTAAATCTGCTGTTAGATATTGTTAACCAAGTTATAGAAGAGACAGTTTCCAAAAAATTAGTTGATCTGGGAGCATCTAAATAAATAATTGCTTATGAATGCTGTTATAGAAAATGGGCAACCAGTCTTAGCCAAGATAGAACAAATTGAAAACATCTGTGGGCGAGATGTCGGGAATAAAATAGAGCCAATTATCGAGGCTGCCAAGGGCGGTTTACTAAGTGCTGCTCGCTCCATCGCCGAGCATCCAGCTCCCCACGTAGCGATTATGACAGGCTTTTTTGTTCCCCGAGGCAACCCCCCAGCAGCGGAAACCGATGGCCCTATAGGTAGCGCTCACATAGCAGCAGGATTGCTGAGAGTGGGAATACCTGTCCGTTTAGTAACAGATCCTTTATGTCTTAATGCGGTCAAGGTTGCAGCCCAGGCAGCAGGTATACCTGGGAATGTTCCCATAGATGTTGTTCCTGTAGATGCAACTAGTGAAGATGCATCTATTGTTTCTATTGTGAATTCATGGCGCAATAGTGATCTTCCAGTTTCCCATGTTATTGCTATTGAAAGAGCGGGGCCTGGTTACGATGGTATTGTCTGGAATATGATCGGCAAGGATATCACTGCTGAAACAGCTCCTTTACATCTCCTCTTTACCCTCAGTGGACTTATCTCCATCGGCATTGGGGATGCGGGCAATGAACTCGGAATGGGAACACTTTCTCAAGAAATCATTGCCCAAGGTGTCAGTACGGGAGCCAAAATTGCTTGTAGTATTCCCTGCAATCATCTCATTGTTTGCGGTGTTTCTAACTGGGGAGCAATCGGTTTACTTACAGCTATTGCTTTGCTTCGACCTGACTTGAAATCTAAGTTAATGGAGGGATTAACTTTAGAGATGGATCAACACATTTTAACTAAGCTAGTCTATGAAGGACCAGCAGTAGATGGTGATACAGGAGTCCAGGAGCTTACAATTGAAACTTTCCCTTGGGAATTCCATGGCAAAGTACTGACGGAAATGTTAGAAGTTGCTGGTTTAGGATAGTCAGTTTGACCGAAGGTAATGGGATACAAGCCCCGTCTTTCTAAGACGGCTTTATCTGGTATCATGTATTTTGATACCTAACTCCCTAGTATCAAAATGTTTGTTCTCGAATATAGAATTAAACCAGTTGCCAGTCAGATTCAATCCATAGAAGAGGCAATCAGAACAACACAATTTGTTCGTAATAAAGTGCTTCGCTTTTGGATGGATAATCGTGCCATAGGTAAAACTGAAATGTTCAGACATAATACATTTCTGAGAGCCGAATATTCTTTCGTTAAGGAATTGAACTCTCATGCCTGTCAAACAGCGGTAGAAAGAGTGCTTCGTGCAATCAATCGTTTTTTTGATAATTGCAAGAAGAATATTTCAGGTAAAAAGGGATACCCACGGTTTGTGCGACGTGAAAGTCGCTTCTCATGTAGTAGCAGCAATGCCTAACTCATTCTATCGAGTTATTCCCAAGTAAAAGAGTCCCTGACTCCGACTACGGTGTTAGTAAGTAATGAATACATCGGAATGCAAGTCACTAAAGTAGCCCACGCTAGTAGCCTAAAACTGGTTAAGGGAGCAAGGGAAAATCTCTCAAGGTTAACGCAAGTAAATCATTTACAAAATCTCGTCAGGTAATAACAAGCGCAATAGGCTGTACGCTTGAACCAAAATGGTAAACGGGTAGGGTGAGGATTTAGAAGTGTGCCTTCACCGATAGAACGCAAGTCCCGTCGGGGAATAGATGAAACCTAAAAGAGATAAATCTACGGAAATGCGAAACACGGTAAACCCTATGAGTTCTCAAAAGTTGAGTAGGTCGAGCGCAAGCAAGACGGAATTATTCAGAGGATAAAGGATGCTGGAAAAAGCGAATGCTACCAGCCGAAAGGCAACACGAAAGCCAAAAGGTATAAGTGGGTAGATAGTGTTAATCACTAAGGGAAACCGAGCTAACTTCTAAGCAAATCATCACGATAAGAATTTAATGTAAGAGTCAAAAGATAGTGAAAGATAGGGTCATTAATGACATCGGAGCTAAAAACCTAGAAGATAGAATTAACTGGTCTACAATTGACTGGATTAAATCCTATAAGAAGGTAAAAAACTTAAGACATAGAATATATCGTGCGACCAAGGAAAAAGATTGGAACAAATCCTCTAGTTTGGTTGGAGCAATCCTGCCAGGTTACGATGGGTCGCTGAACCAGGAATCCCCGTCCTTATAGGACGGCGGAGCGTCAAAGAGCCGCACTGATGCTTTTATCCAAAATATCCAGTCCCTGGTTTAAAGTATCAACATCTATCGTTAATGTAGACTGAAGATTAATAACTTCTTTGTTCACTCCCATGGGTTCAAAGATCAAACCCCGCTTAAAAGCCTCATTACTGACCTTTTTCGCTACTCCTGATTGTTGACAAGCGATTCCTTGAATCAAACCTAATCCTCGGTGTTTCCCTCCAAGTTCTGTATATTGCGAGATCATTTCTTGGAGTCGCTTCTTCATCACCTCCCCTTTATGCGCTATCTCTTGGGTAAAAGCATCAGTCTGCCAGTACTCATCAATAGCAGCAGCAGCCGTCACAAAGGCTAGATTATTGCCTCTAAATGTTCCGCTGTGTTCTCCTGGTTTCCAACAGTCTAAGTCTGGTCGAATCAGCACGAGCGCCATGGGGTTTCCATAAGCACTTAAAGATTTTGCCAGACAAACTAGGTCAGGCTTTATTCCCGCTCGCTCAAAGCTAAAGAAAGGACCTGTGCGACCACACCCTACTTTAATATCATCAACAATTAGCAAAACTTCTCGCTCTTTAGTGATCTGGGCAAGGCGCTTCAGCCAAGGAATGCTCGCAACATTAATTCCTCCCTCAGATTGAACAGTTTCCAGAATAACTGCTGCGGGTTTATCTTGATTTTGGCTTAAGTCATCGAGCAGTTTTTCTAAGTCATCAAGACTAGTATCTTGGGCGCTATTTTCGTCCTCAAAAGCTACAGTTCTAACGTGGTGACCAAGGGGAATACCCGCAGCCTTCTGATAGACAGGATTAGGTGTAACAGCTAAAGCTCCTAATGTATGACCATGATAGCCTTTGGTGAAACAGATCACTGTTTGGCGACCTGTAACTTTACGGGCTAGTTTCAAAGCTGCCTCCGCCGAGTTTGTTCCCGTAGGGCCCGTAAACATAACCTTATATTCAAGTCCTCGGGGCTTTAAGATTACTTCAGAGAAACGTTGGAGAAACTTTTGCTTGGCAGAAGTGAACATATCGAGGCTGTGAGTGATGGCATCTGACTCAATGTATTCAAGAAGACTCTGTTTCAGTTTGGGATTATTATGCCCGTAGTTAAGAGCTCCTGCACCTGATAAGAAATCTATATAAGAGCGTCCATTCTCATCAATCAGTTGATCTCCCACCGCTTTGGTAAAAACCGTAGGAAATAATCGACAATAGCTTCGGACTTCGGACTCCAAACTCTCAAAAATACTCATATCCTAGACTTTTTAAATAATTAATAGCTTATGGCTTTAATCAATATAGTTAAATATGGCAGCCAAGGAGTTCTAATTTTCATGACAAATAAAAAACATACATTAAATTAATTATTGCTACCTTTTATCTTCATCTCTCAAATAAATACTTCATCACACCAGCTACCATGTAAACCATAGGGGACATGATGTTTGAGGTGCAGCAAAGCGATCGCATCTCCTGCTAAATTTTCACCATCCAAAATTGCCAAGGTTGAACGGTGTTTGCTGCCGTCATAGACCAAAGTTAGTATCCAGCCAGCATCTTCTTGATTAGCATTAGGATTAGGTACGAAAATAGGTTCGCTGACATAGCCACTAGGGGCAAAAGAATGTACTTGACGCTCTCCTGTCTCTAAGTCTAGTTTGAGAATTGCTTGTAACGGCGCATTCCGACCTGTATCGTTGGGTGCCACTCCAATATACAAGTAACGATACTCTCGACCAACATTATCGGGATTATGAGTGGGGAATTCACAACAACGACTCTCTAACATTTGGCGCTCTACGGTACCTTCTTCAAGATTCAAAGTAAATCTCCATAGTTGTCCAGGATCAAGACTTTCAAAATCGACTTCTTTGTAATTAGAGTTTGGTTGCACCTGGGGCAAAGTTTGATAGGCAACGGAATCAATACAAATTTGATTGCCTTGCTCAAAGGCATTAGCATGATGGAATACGAAACCTGATTCTACCTTAAAGGTTTTGACTTGTTTATTGTTAGGATCTCGCGGAATGAGAATTACATTGGTTGGTTTCTCTGGCTGAAACTGGACACACTCTCCTGCACCACGAATCCCGAACACAAAGGGTAAAGGATTAAAATTAACAGGATTCTGGAAAAAGATGGCATAGTGGGGAGTAATTATAAAATCATGAATAAAGGAAAACCCAGGAATACTATGGGAATGGCGACGCAGTAATTTACCATCGACAGCAAATTCAAACAGGGTAATTTTACTGGAAATTCCAGGATCAACCCGAAAGTTAACTAAACAAGGAGCCCCATCATCTAAAATGCAACTAGGATCTATCCAAGGATGGGCGGAAAAAGCATCTCCAGGCTCTAAGATGCCATCGAGATTATCAATCCCTTTGGTTTCTAACGTCTGGGGATCTAAACGATGAGGCTCGGCTGCTTCCCACAGAGCGAGTAATTTTCCTCCCCAGTAAATTACTCCAGTATTGGCAATATTTTTTAATTTGAGATCAAAAATATTGTTGAATAAACCCCCAGGCTTTTTAGTGCCAAATACTCCTCGATAAAGAATTTCTCCTGCTGATTGTTCTTCTAGATACGCCTCTGTCTTAACGAAGCGATTACGATAATATGCTCTGCCATCTTTAAAAGAAAATGCACTAATCATCCCATCCCCATCAAAAGGATGATGGATTGCTGTTCCTGCAATGTCTAATAAGCCTGGTCCATTACGAAACAAAGTACCTGATAGTTCAGGAGGAATCTCTCCCTCAATTTCGGTAATCTCATACTCATATTCATTGGGTTGAGAATCATAACCCCTCTTCCATTCTTCAATTTTGTATGGTTGATTCTTAGCTGTTGAGGTAATGATGTTGGTCATGATAATGGTCGATTATTAAAGCAGTGCTCTATGGAATAGGATATCAATATTTGTAAAGTTATGTATCTATTCTGGGACATAATTTGTATTTAACTATTTAACATGAACATCTAACTGTAAGATACTCAGACTAAACTTAATCCCTGACAGCTAATTTAGCTGATTTAATAATCTCGCTAATTATCTAGATTGTATTGTCTAGTAAACTAAGTCTCAGGTTAGACAATAATCAATTGCAATAAATGTTTTATTATGAGAGTAGATAAATAGTGACAAGTTTTATCCCCAGTCCATTGGTTTGCATATCAGAGGCCAGATATGAGGATAATGAACCCCAAAAAAGCACTGCTCAATATGGCAACAATGCCAAGTTGCTGATTAAAATCAGCTCTTTTTTTTAACTGATCTATACGGTTGGAAACATAGTAGATTTGCTTTTCTAATGTGGCGTATTTGTTTTCTAGGGAAACCTTTGATTTACCCCCTTTGACTCTATCGTTGTTACTTCTGCTGCGATATTGTTGGTTTCTGGTATTATTTAAATTATCGAGTAGCTTGGACTGCTGTAGCAAGACAGACTTCAATTGCTCGATCTCTTGGGCATTAGATTGAGATTTGGTTGCTTTGCGAAGATATTGCTCTAGTAACCCAGGTCCTAGTTGAAAATAGCCTTTGTAGGCGGAATAAATGGCATTAATCAATTCCTTTTCAGGAGTATTCTTTTTCAAATATCCTTTGGCACCTACCTGTAAAGCAGAGTTGAGATAAGTCTCTTCGTTGTGAACACTAATAATTAGGACGCTGGTATTGACAAATTGCTCGGAAATAATCTGAGTAGCTGTCAAGCCGTCCATAATGGGCATCTCAATATCCATCAGTACGACGTTGGGTTGATGCACTTGGATGAGGTCTATCGCCTCTTGACCATTATTTGCACAGCCAACAAATTCCATACCAGGATCTGCTTCAATATAACTTTTTAAAATTTCTTGAACTGTTTTTTGGTCGTCTACTATCAAGACCTTGATCATTATAATAGTTTATCTTAATTACTAAGTTAGTCCGTAATTTAAATTTACCAATAGCTAGGTTAGTTAAATGCCAACTAATATAGCAGATAGTAAACATAAAGTCACTATAGTCATTGCACAATTGTCAACTCCATGAAATCTAATTGTTTTGATGTTTTTGTAACGATTTCTACCAATAAAATTCAACTTCTAGTAGATTTTTATAGCCAGCTTTTTCAAAAGCAACCGACTGTTTACCAGCCTTCAATTTATGCAGAATTTCAATTAGAAAAGTTTCGTCTTGGCATCTTTCAACCGAAAGTAAAACAACAATCTGAGTTTGAAAATATCAGTAGTGCGATGAGCCTCTGCTTGGAAGTTGAGCAATTAGAACAAGCTATTTTTCAGATTTCTGAGATGGGTTATCCCCCCCCAGGAAAAATCGTCGAAGCATCCCATGGCAGAGAAATATATGCTTATGATCCGACAGGGAATCGTTTGATTCTCTATCAGCCCTCCTCTTCATAACTTGGAATCAACCAAAGTGTACTACAGCTAAAAGTAACTCTAGTAAAAAGGTAACAAAAAACCAGAGATCTGATTAATCTCTGGTGGTTATTAAAGTAATTTCAAATTAATAATTCCAGCTCTGTTCCATATTTAAGCAGCTAAAACTAAAATGAATCATTCTGCTGTAGTTTCCGTCGTAGCTTCTGCTTCTGTAGTTTCATCCTCTGTTTCTACAGGTTTAGCAGGTAAGACCACCGAAATAGCTGTACGTTCGAGATCGTCTAAAATTGATACTCCTGCTGGGACAACAATCTCTCCCACATGCAAGATACTGCCAATTTCAAAGTTACTGACATCAATCTCAATCGACTCAGGAATACTATCCGCCGCACAGCTAATATTTAGCTCTGTCATAATTTGCTCGACAATCCCGCCTTCTTTAGTTCCCGCAGCTTTACCTACTAATATAACTGGAACCACAATCTCCACTTTTTGATCGGCGGAAACAGTGAAGAAACTCAGATGATTAAGAGTTCTTTTCCAAGGATGAGCCTGTACTTCTCTAATTAGAGCTTTTCCTTGCCAAGAAATATCTGGAACTTTGAGATCGATCAAAGTATTATTGATGGCTGCGTCTCGCAATAACATCTGAGCTTCCTTAGCAGGAATAGTCAGAGAGATTGAATTTGCGCCATCATGTCCATATAAAGCAGCAGGAATTAATCCTTCTCGACGTAATGCACGGGGTTTACTGCCTTCTATTCTCGGTTTACATTCTACTGAAATGTTCATAGCTTTAATGTGATGTGGTAGTTAACTGATATGGTAAAAATTTCAACTAATTGAGACGATAACTGACTAAATTGTCTTCTGGAGATGAAGTTTCATCTATTCGACAGGAACGCCATCTGCATCTAGTAATGCTCGTTTTGGACCATGAATTGGATCTTCGACAATAATTGTCTGATCTCGGCTTGGTCCGACAGAAACAATGGCAATGGGAACTTTCATCAACTCTGCCATATACTTAAGATAGGTCAGCGCCTTTTGGGGCAAATCAGATAAAGAACGGCATCCTGTAGTGGATTGCTGCCAGCCTGGTAGGGTTTTATAGATAGGTTTACAATTAGCAAATTGACTAGCGTTGGTAGGAAAGTGGTTGCAAGTTTCGCCATCGATTTCATAGGCGACACAAACTTTGATTGACTCCAGTTCATCGAGTACATCCAGTTTAGTAACGGCTAGGCAATCTAGACCGTTGATCCTGACTGCATAGCGACCAATCACAGCATCAAACCAACCACAGCGACGACGACGACCTGTAGTAGTGCCAAATTCTGCTCCCTTATCTCCTAAGAGTTGCCCCACATCGTCATTTAGCTCAGTGGGGAAAGGACCTTCCCCAACGCGAGTAGTGTAAGCTTTGGCTACACCAATTACTCGGTCGATAGTGGTTGGACCCACTCCTGCACCAACACAGGCTCCTCCCGCAATCGGATTAGAAGAGGTGACATAAGGATAAGTACCATGATCAAGATCTAGTAATGTTCCTTGCGCTCCCTCGAATAAAATATTCTTTTTCTTTTGTACTGCCTCATAAATTTTGAGAGAACTATCGATTACAAAAGGTTTTAGAAACTCAGCATATTTTAGATACTCTTCAATTACTTGTTCTGGATCTAAAGGAGGTAAGTTATACAGTTTTTCTAAAATTACATTTTTATAGTTGATCGTCCAGCCAAGCTGCTTATGTAAATGCTCCGAGTTCATTAGATCTAGGACTCGGATCCCAGTTCTCTCCGATTTATCAGCATAAGTTGGACCGATTCCCCTGCCCGTTGTGCCAATTTTATATTCTCCTCTGCTTTCTTCTGATGCCAGATCAATCTTGCGATGATAGGGCATAGTTATATGGGCTGTCTGAGATATATGGAGATTATCTACTGTCACTCCTAAAGCTTTGAGTTGCTCTATTTCTTCAATTAACACTTGAGGGTCTATTACTGTCCCTGAGCCAATAATACATTCTGTCTTGGGATATAAAATCCCTGAGGGAATCAAGTGTAGTTTGAAAGTCTGTCCAGCTACAACAACTGTATGCCCAGCGTTGACTCCACCTTGGGAGCGTACTACGACATCTGCCGAGCGACTAAGTAGGTCGGTTATTTTTCCTTTTCCTTCGTCACCCCATTGGGCTCCGATCACGATAACATTAGCCAAGAGTTTATTTGGAAGCTAAAGTTTACACAAACTATTATTATCGTGATCTACAGTACACAATGTCAACAATTATTAATCAAGAAGTTCTTAAGAAAATGGAATTGCTGCAACAAGTAAGAATTATCGACCCCACTCAACAAGTCGATCAAATTGCTGATGTTTTGATTATTAACGGTAAAATTGAAGCGATCGCCGAGCAAATTACTGATTATCCGATACAAGCGACAATTATTAATCAATCGGGCTTAATTTTAGGGACAGGACTAGTAGATCTCTATAGTCATAGTGGAGAACCAGGCAACGAAGCCAGAGAAACTTTATTTGATCTCGTTCAAGCTGGGGCAGGGGGCGGGTTTACCCAAATCGGAATTTTACCCGATACTGTTCCTTTAATTGATAATATCGAGGTTTTAACTGCCGTTAAGCAAAAAAGTGATGATCTCAACTCCAGTCACCAGAATTCCCTAACCCAATTGAATTTTTGGGGTGCTTCCTATGATGATGTGCAGCGGAAAATGACTGAACTAGGGGAGTTAGCACCAGGGATAATCGGCTTTGTTGGTCATCATAATTTGGGTAGCCTCAATACATTGAAACAGATTTTAGAGTATGTCCAGCCATGGCGGAAAACAATTGCGATCGCCATGCAGCAAAATGAGTTGGTGGGAGATGGGGTGGTTAGGGATGGAGAAGTCTCAATTCGCTACGGTATGTCAGGAAATCCTAGTTTTTCTGAAGCGGCGATGATCGCCGCGGTAATCGAAATTGTGGCGGAAATACCTACTCCCGTTCATATTATGCGGGTATCAACCAAAAGAGGCGTGGAGCTAATTGCTGATGCCAAAAGTCGTGGGGTGCCGATTACAGCTAGTACCACCTGGATGCACTTGTTGTGGGATAGTGAGGCAATCGCTAGTTACGATCCTAATTTTCGTCTGGAGCCGCCATTGGGAAATAAACAAGATCAGCTAGCTTTGATTAATGGTGTTGCTCAGGGTATGATCGATGCGATCGCCATTGATCATCAAGCCTACACCTATGAAGAGAAAACTGTAGCTTTCGCTCTAGCACCCCCAGGGGTAATCGGTTTGGAATTGGCTTTACCTCTGTTATGGCAAAGATTTGTGGATACTGGGGAATGGTCGGCAATAGAATTGTGGCAAGCTCTTAGTAGTCGTCCTAGTCAATGTCTACAGCAAAAATCTCTGGCGATCGCTCCTGGGCAAACTGCCGATTTAGTCTTATTTGATCCCCAGCAAATTTGGACTGCTAACCGAGAGCAGTTGCGCTCTCCTGCAACTAATACTCCTTGGTACAATCAAGAAATCACAGGAAAAGTTATTAAAACTTGGGTAAGTTTCGGTGAGTAATGATTGGTAATTGTAGTAAAAGTTATGATGTCAAGCAAGATTTTTATTTGCGATTAGAGATTTGATTAAAGTCATTATTGTTTTATGCTTCGCGAGAATGATATTAGGAAATAAAGAGAGATAAATAATAAGTGTAATTGCATTAGTACTATAAAAATATTTTTATAACCTTTGATAGATTAAATCAGAGAAGATTTTTTATTATTATAGTTAGTAACGAAACGGATAATTAATCTTAGGAGAAATAAATTATGAGTACTCAAGATAGAGTAGAAGCCACAGCAAAAAACATTGAAGGTAAAGCTCAAGAAGCAATGGGTAATGTTACTGGAGACAAGGCAGACCAAGCGGAAGGAAAAGCAAAGCAAGCTGAAGCATCAGCACAGCATGCCGTTGAAGATGGTAAGGATGCCGTTAAAGATGCGATCGACTAATTGTTAGTTATAAATTGTTAGTTGCAAATATTATTTTAGAGGAAGGAATATGAGATATTCCTTCTTTTTTTATTGACTTTTTTATTTAATAATATTAATTTGATTTCAACACAATTAAATATAAAATCAATACTAGTTAGTACCAAGCAAGCGATCCCAGAAAGTAAAATATAGCCCATAATGCTTACTATATTTACGGTGATGAAGAGAATGGTGATCTGAGCTAATAAACCACTTTCCCCACCAGTGCTCGGGAAAACCAGGGAATAATTCAAAACCAAGATGGTTGACCAATGACCAAATAGTCATTGTTACTAGCCATAATGCCAGTACAACAAAATGAAGAGGAATGATAAAAACTATGACTATTAAAAATAATCCTTGAATTAACGCTTCGGGAAAATCAAGAGCAAAAGAAGTCCAAGGTGTCGGGTTTTTAGAACGATGATGTCCTCGATGTAGCCAGTTAAATAGCAGAGGATGATGAAAACCTCGATGAAAAAAATAGTAGCAAGTGTCTTGTAATAAGATTACGCCACAGAAACTGGCAATAAAGTACCATATTCCATAACTGCCGACCGACCAATATAGACGAGTAGCACCAGAATCATAGATTGTCATTATGATAGCGGCACAAATAGCTAAAGCAGTTGTCGCAATAACAGAGAGAGCTATATCTTTTTTGATCTCTCTCCAACTTGGATATTGGATATGAGGTTGTTTGATAAAAGACTTATTGGAAGAAGAATAAAATAGCCAGTATGTTCCTCCCGCTACGATAAAGTATCGTGCGAGGATAATGCCAAAAAATGCAGCGAGATAATAGAGCCAAAGCTTCATCAACGAAATGTCCCCAAAGATAGATTAGATAAATTTGATTTATTGATAATTTTTTAAGAGATTCAAAGCCATTGCTCAAAGAACTTATTGTAGTTGAAGAGCTGTACGATCACATTCTTTTACATCTTTTAAGGCAGAAGCGCTGCTATTACTTAAATCGGCAATCACACTAAAACTACCGTCAGTTTCTAACACAACGGCATCAGCATCTTCAATGGCTCCAATTCCACTAGCACGCAATGCTGCTAAAACTTCCCCTTTTGCTACTCTCTCTCGTTTGAGAACATCGTCGAGAAATTGTCCCTGATAAAGTAATAATGCGGGTTCAGCTTTAACTAATTTCTGCACCAAAGAAGAACGCGCCGAAATCCAGGTCAAGATATATTGAAATAGTACCAATAGAGCAAAACCCAGAATACCTGTGCCAAAAGAATCCTTGGTAGAAAGTAAGATACTGGATAAAATTGAGCCAAAAGCGATCGTTACCACAAAATCGAAAGCATTCCATTTTGAGAGAGTACGTTTGCCAGATAGCCGCAACATGACAATGATCGCCACATAAGCGACCGTCCCTAAGATAATCGTACTTATAAATGGATTATCTAACATAATTTATTGACTAACAATTGACTATTGTAAATACTAGCAAAGGGCTGGCATTGCCAAACCCTGCTCTTTTCGATATTCGTAATAAGGATTATGATTCACTAGAAGGAATAACTTCCACTTGCATACTAATTTCGTTAACGCCAGTGATGTCTTGCGCGAGAGGCATGATACTCTCATATTCTTTCTGACTGGGTACAGTACCCACAATTGCCACATTACCTTCTTCCGCATCAACAGTAAGCTTGGCACGAGGAATGTTAGCCTCTAATTTTGCTCTAATTTCGCTTTCTAAATCAGAATCGTCTCTTACCCCTTGTTCTCCAGCAATATCATTACGTTGTTCCCTGGCGCGAATATCTGAACTCAATTGATCCTGACGAACTTCGCTAGTGGCATCTTCTAAAGTTTCTTCTACTTCCGCCGCATTTTCGACTACTGCGCCATCTTCTATATCTGTGGGTGCGTCGGCACTAGTACGGGCGGTATCGCAAGCAACTGTACTAAATAGCAAAGCACTACCTAATAAAAATCCTGTTAGTTTATTCATTATCATCTCCAAAATTATTAAAAGTTATTAATTGTTTAGCCGACAGTAGCTACTGAGCCACCATCAACTCGATAGTTTGCTCCGACAACGAAGCTAGAATGCTGGGAACAAAGGAAGGCAATTACCGCAGCCACTTCTTGCGCTTTTCCCCGACGGTGTAATTCTAGGTGAGGGCGTTTTTCATCAAGGAAAGTTTCAATTGCTTGATCGAAACTCATTCCTTTCTCCTGGGCTCTTTTCTCCATCATGGCATCCGTCATCGGAGTAGCAATATAGGCAGGGGATACGGAGTTAACCAAAATACCATCTTTAGCATAGGCTTTAGATAGATTCTTAGTTAAGTTGAGCACACCTGCTTTCGCCGCACAATAGGGCATCTCATCGGTATAGGGTTGTACTGCGTCTTCTGAACCAATCAGAACAATTCGCCCCCAACCTTGTTGCTGCATAGAGGGAATGAAAGCTCGACAGACACGCACCGCAGACATGAGGTCAACATTAATGGTGTTGTACCAATCTTCGTCAGTTAACTCCAGAAAGTCTTTAGTTGCGCCAGTGATACCCGCGCAGTTGACCAAAATGTCGACCGAGCCAAAGTAGTTAAGGATATGTTTCTTTGCTGCTTCGACTTCTTCTAAATTTCTTAAATCGGCAGTAACTGGTATTGCCTCGCCTATTTTACTTACTTCTTCTGCTGTTGCCTTAAGTTCATCGGTTGTTTTATCGATTAGAGCTAGTTTCACTCCCTCAGCAGCCAGTAACTTAGCAGTGGCTTTTCCCATACCTGAGTCGCCACCAGTAATTACGGCTACCTTATCTTTGATGCCAAAATCCATATCTAATATCTGAGTTACTTTTCTATCCTTATCGTTGAATTACGTCGCCTTCTGTGTCTACTTTTAGTTCTTCTCGGCGAACAGTTTCTTTCGCTTCCACAGTCTCATGCTCTACTTCCTTGCGGACACTGACTTCTTCACGAACAAAAGCTTGCTTTGTAATATCAGCAGTTTCTTCATAGACATTCATCTGGGCTACTTCCCCTCCTGCAAATGCTGTATCTGGATTAACTGCCGCGCTATTTACCGCATTTGTGCGCTCTACGACAACCCGCTCTCTTTCAATAGGTACAGCAACCGTTGCTGTTTCTGTCTCTACCCGTTTCCCGATAGCAACTTCTCCAGTCTTCTCCCGCTGCTTATTGACCATCAAACGTTCTTCATATAGTTTGATTTTGTCGTTATCATTGATATCTGTACGAGTTCTAATATCTTCGTCCACATCATCAACAGCAGTGGGAGTAGTTCCTGGCATATCATAGATATCAAACTCTTCTACACCATTTTGATTCATAATTGTGGCAGCACGGTCAATTTCATACTCTGTGCCTGTTACCATTACAAGAAAACTACCACCACTGACGCGATCGCTATATACTTTTGCTTTTTCTTCAGGGATACCCAAACCAATCAAGGCACCGATTAAACCTCCAGCCGCCGCACCAATGCCCGTACCTGCTATGGTAGTTGCGATCGCAGTTGCCTCTGCCCCAGCTAGTAATATTGGTCCAATACCAGGTATAGCTAAAGTACCTAAACCGATTAATAAGCCAGTAATCCCCCCCAAGGCTCCCCCTGTCAAGGCACCAGCAGCAGCACCTTCGTCTGCTTTGTTTCCTACTTCTTCTGTAGTTTCTTGTCCAGCAATTTTGTCTGCATCTCTGGCAATGACGGTTACTCGCTCCATGTCAAAACCTGCAACCTTGAGGGCAAGTACGGCTGCTTCGGCTTCATCACGACTGTAGAATAGTCCGGCTGCGCGCTTGTATTGTTGAGTAGTCATAGTTTTTGTTCCTATCTATAGTAAATACTAGTCAGAAGATATATGCAAAGCTCTGTGTTGGAAAATTAGCTTTGAAAAATTCTAAAAATTCTCTTCTTATTTCTTTCTTTAGTATCTCAGCTTGAACTAAAAAAGTTATCTACCTAAGGTTCTATTACCCAATAATCATTAGATATAGTTTTTATTTTTTTGTAATATTAAAATCGAAAAAAAGTTGCCTAAAATAGACAACTCTCTAATATTATTTTGTTCTGCGGTCAAAATAATAAGTAAGTAGATGGGTCTAATTAATTATAAGATGCTTTGGGTAGTGGAGAATACAAGACAGGCGAATAATCAACATCAAAATTAAGACCCTAATTTTGGTTGTATATTTAATTATGTCTACCTACCTAAAAAGGTATTTTACTTTATTTTTTTATAGTTATTCTTGAGCTAAGTTAGGCAGTTTTTCGGCAAAATACTTATTGAGAAAAGTACTGACTAAAGAAAGAATCACGGGAGCAACGATAAACGCGATCAACCCTGCGACTCGGAAACCAGGGACAAACAATGAAGCTAACCAGAAACATAATCCATTAACTACAAGAGAAAATGCTCCTAAACTAAGAATATTGAGGGGTAAGGATAGTAAAGAGATTATAGGTCTAATACCTGAATTTACTAAACCAATTACTAAACCAGCAACCATTGCAGCAGGAAAATTAGCGAGACTAACTCCTGGGAAAATGATATCGACGACCAATAAACTTAAGGCAGTGGCTAAAACCGTTAATAATGAACCTAACATAGGTACCTCCTAATGTAATTTCTAAAATGCTTTTCCAAAGCTTTTTCCAAAACAGCGAAAATGCGAATTTATTTTTTTAATTACTATGTATTGTCAGTGATCAGCTCTATTTTTTCCTCTCACTAGAGATATACTTAAACTAGATCAATAACTGAATAATTGTCTTACTTAAGACTGAGGAAAAGTCAATCCCCAAGACATTAAAATATTAGCAATCGTATTTAAGAAAATCCAAGGAAATAAAAATGGGAATTATTAACGTTATTGCAGCCATCTTACTACCTCCACTTGGGGTATTTCTCACTATGGGAATTAGCCAAGCATTACTAATCAATGTCCTATTAACTTTACTAGGATGGGTGCCAGGAATCATCCATGCTCTTTGGCTAATCTCGAAAAAATCAGAACAAGCAAATGCTTAAATCTAGGCACTATAGCCGTACAAAGTGATGTTAGGACAAATTTATTTGATTGCTCGTAAGTAATGAGTCCTAAAGGATAAGCTTCGCAAATAATGAGTAATAATCCTTTAGTTATTGATTACTTTAATTACTAATATAGGAAATAAAAATAAAGATCTCCCAAAAAAGCTATTTGAGAGGTCTTTTTTAATAAAAGAAAGAAACAAGCAGATATGCTTTGAAAGGCACAGAAATCTTATTATTTACTCTTTAGATTCGGGTAGAGAGCGAAGGTCAACAAGTTAACAACTCTAGTTACTTATGATCATGAAAAACATCAGAAATAGATTTCCACAATTCTTTTAACAGTTGTTTTACCTGTCTTTCTCTTCTTGCGATCGCTACTCCAGTTTCCCCTAACTTAGACTCAAACTCTTGTTGTTTTGCTTCTATTTTTCCTGTAAAAACTTCAGGATTATCTTTGGCTTTTTCATACCAACTTTTAGCATCATCAAGATATTGGTTTACGTTCCCATAACTTTCGCCATATCTACTAGCTAAATTAGCCTGAATAATAGCTAATTGGGCTTTAAGTTGAGCATATCTTTTCTGTAATAAGGCAACTTCTTCACTATTTTCGAGATGACGAATAGCATCGGCGATCGCTTTTTTTACTGACTCAGAGTTACCTTTGCCTTCAGTTTGGATTTCTTTTAATACGACCTCTATTTCTTGTTGGAGTTCCGCTTCTTCTTTTTCTACTTTTATTTGTAAAGTTTGAATTTCTGATTGAGTAGAGGAAATAGACTCTCTTTTCTCCCTACTAACACCCTCTAGTGCACCTTCAATGGAAGCAGAAATTTCTTCTTTAATTTCGCCTTGCTTATCCTGATATATTTCCACTACTGCGGCGATCGCTTCTTGAACCAAAGTGATAATTTCTGTTCGACCTTCTTTTACTTCCGATGCAGCTTCAGATACAGCAGTTTTAACAATATCTCGAATATTTTCTGTCTTTAACTGTCCTGTTTCTTTAGCCTGCTGTAAATTACTAATTATTTTATCTTTTCTCGATTCTTCCATGATATATTTTGCCTCAAACAATCTTGATATCTATATTCAATTAATCAAAAATATTTTCTGCCTATTATCCATTAATTATTCAGTACTTTTAGCAAAAAATAATCTGTCTTAGGTATTAAAAGAACTACCTGATAATTTTTCCACTCACTTTGTTTTCCTATTAGTAGCGGGTTTAATACTAAATACTAAATACTAAATACTAAATACTACGAGCAAGTACCCAGTCACGGGGTAGGCTTTACATTGTGCCCTTGTGATAAACCCAAATCGACGGTAAAAGATTGTAAACTTTGAGCAAAAAAACACCAGCGCAGCGATCGCTGGCTGGATAAAATTGTTGTTGTTTAAGTCTGGAAAAATCTTTAGCTGCGCGTTCCCCAACGAGACAACTTTCAAAATTCTGGTGACTTAATAAGAATTGTAACAGAAGATACGGGAAATTTGTAAAAAAATAATAAATGTATCATCTATTACATCAATCTTACGCTAGGAAATTGTAAGGATCTGTGATCTGAGACCCTAAATAGCGATCGCTAATCTGTTTTTTAGAGATTTTTCTCTCATTTGATGGGATCATGTCCCTATAAAGTTCTTGCTAATTATCTTTTTTTCTAATTTGATGAATAAGTTATTCCAGCAGCTCACCAATATCTTCTGTTTATGCTGTTTCTTGGTGGTAAATCACTCCTCCATCGTCTTGGCTGAGGAACTATTTCCCAGTTTAGATGGTGCGGCATTGGAGTCAGCAATAGCTAGAGAATATGCTCCTGAAGCAACCCTAGGGTACAGAAAAGGCAGAGATATTCTTTATACTCAGATTGATAATCAAAATGGATTGGTTGCAGGAATCTATACTGGTTATGGGGCAAATATCGCTCCTGATTCTGATACTCCCAGAAATGATGCGACGGCTCAAAATATCAATGCGGAGCATATCTATCCACAAAGCAAGGGCGCTAATGGTCAAGCCAAAAGCGATTTACACAGTCTTTTTGCTAGTCGCGATCGCGCAAATTCGGCGAGAAGCAATAATCCTTTTGGGGAAATCGATGATGTTGCAACCCAAAAATGGTTGCGAAATGATCAAGAGTTAAGAACAATTCCCACTCAATTTATTGATGAATATAGCGAATCTCTCAACAATAGATTGTTTGAACCGAGAGAAAATAAAAAAGGTGATGTTGCTCGGGCGATGTTCTATTTTTATACGGTTTATCGCCTCCAAGCCAATGGACAAGATTCTAATTTTTTTCCATCACAGCAAAATACCCTTTGTCAATGGGACAATCTCGATCCAGTAGATATTCAAGAACAAGAGCGTTCTCATAAAGTTGCTGAGTTTCAGGGTAATGAGAATCCATTTGTCATTGATTCCAGTTTAGCGAAAAGAACATACTGTCGATAGTTAGAGAAAATTAGAAAAAAAGATAAAAATCAGGAAATATAAAAATATCCCCAAATTAATTGAGCTATACATAATTTTTTAGAGATAATAAAAAAGCATAATGTCAAATTAGCCTTGCACAACATTTATTTAGCTCTTATCTAGCTCAAAATGACTAATATTTCTGCCCATTTTGTCATCCAGCTAGCTCTTATCCTCATCCTGAGTATTTTACCTTCCTTGGTTTACTTACTCATCTTCCAAAAAGCGAAAAAACGCTGGCAAACAAGGTTAAGACGCGCCCAAGTTATCACTACATACAATCACAACTATCGAGATCGAATACATCATGATTCCTATGGTTACAGTCGTAATGCTCATGGTTTAAGAGACCGCCGCCGACCAGCAACTAAATATTTTATTGGCGATACGACTTGTGTCAATAATGCTCACTCACCCTATATCCGTTGTGCGATCAATCCTGAAGGTCCATGTGATCAATGTATACATTATGAAAAACATCAGCATCAGCATCATGACTAAATATTGCTCAACAAAATTGATAAATTAACTAGCGATAGTAGCCTAATTTGGATGCTGTTTTAATATAGTGGGGCTAATTAACAACAGAAAACGGTTAATAACCTGACAAAATTTATCATGTTTGATCTCCAGCTTATTGTTAACGGCATCGCTATTGGTAGTATTTTGGCATTGGCTGCTATTGGCTTAACTCTGACTTATGGCATCCTCAAGTTGTCTAACTTTGCTCATGGAGACTTTATGACTCTGGGAGCCTATCTAACCTGGCTTGCTAATACAGGAGGCATAAATATCTGGTTAGCAATGATCTTGGGCGGGTTAGGTACTATTGTTGCCATGTTGATTGCAGAATACCTCCTCTGGCAACCAATGCGCGATCGCCGAGCCAGTGATACCACTTTGATTATTATCTCGATTGGGCTAGCTCTATTTATCCGCAACGGCATCTTATTGTTTTATGGCGGAGGAAATCAGCTTTATGAGTTGCCTGTAGTTAGAGCTTTGGAGTTTGGCGATCTGAAAATTGCTTATTATCGGGTAATTGTCGTCGGATTAGCGATCGCCGCAATTATTGCGCTACATTTGATTTTGCAAAATACCAAAATTGGCAAAGCGATGCGAGCTGTTGCCGATAATATTGACTTGGCGAGAGTTTCGGGAATTAATGTGGAGCGGGTTGTTCTCTGGACGTGGATCATCACAGGAACATTAACCGCTTTTGCTGGGGCAATGTATGGTCTAATTGCGGTGGTGCGCCCTAATATGGGTTGGTTTTTGATTTTACCAATGTTTGCTTCGGTAATTCTCGGTGGGATTGGGAATGTCTATGGTGCGATCGCCGGAGCTTTCATTATTGGTATTGCTCAAGAGTTGAGTGTTCCCTGGTTAGGCTCAGAATATAAGTTAGGAGTTGCTTTAGCAATTATGATCCTGATTCTCTTGTTACGCCCCCAGGGACTTTTTAAAAGTTGACATCGTTTAGTAATCAAGGTGCGGAAACTTACACACAATGAGTAATCAAGGCTCAGAAATTCTTTTCTCGGAGCAATCGATCAATCAAAGCTGTAGTTTCCTCCTTTTTTATCTTTGAGGGCGAATAGAGAGTCCACGATGTCTTTTTCCTGACTCAAAAACAATTCTTTATAAAGATTGTCCTTAATCATCATCTGTTTGTGCATTTGTACCAGTAAATCCTGGGCTTCTTCTCCTGTTAATTGTTTAATGCGATCGCTAAATACTCTGTGACTTAATTCCTGTTCTATAGAAAGGCTATTTTCTAATTTATCCATTTTGCTTGCCTCTTTCGTTTTTTTTATTGTAAATAAAATTTAAGAAGACTTGACTCTATCTCTAGTAGTAATTTCCGAAAATAAGAAGACAGCAAATAAGTTAGTATTGCATCCGCAACAAAGCAGATATTTTAGAAAGTACTTCTGAGTTCAAGCCCCGGAGATCCTCAAGACTAAGCCAGCCCTCTTTAATGAAATTAGCCAGGTCGAATACCGCCGAGTCAGGGTCGTAGCTATATTTGCCATCTATTTCATATCTTTTTGTACTCAAGAGATCGTGTAAATTCCATAAATCCTGTAACTCGGTAATGGTTGCAGAGCGATCGCGAACATTGGCAATTAAAGTAGAAGTTTCTCTTTGATAAGCTGTCTGAAAAGCTTGTTGCGCTATTTTATTTTCTGTTTCAGACCACTGAATTTTACTCACTTGTAATATAAATAACTGAATTTTGATTTGATATTTTTGTCTAAATTATGATTAGAAAACTTCAAAGCCCACTGGAAATATACAATATGGCTTTGAAGTTCTTAAACTCGATATAATATTAAATTTTTAATTAACGAGCTAGCTTAAGCAATTCTTGAGGCGAAGCTAATAAATCGATCGCCACAAAGAAAATTTTGTTTTCAGAATTAAGCAAAAATCTCCAGGACATATTCATGCCCACCCCAGCACCAAACCAAGGAGTTTGTACTTTTCCTGTAACTTTGACTTGAGTATAACCATCTTCTACGGGTTCTTCAACGCCACGTTCAGGAGCTAGCTTAAGATTGGGACATTCTTCTTTGAAAAACTTGAATACAGAATCTTTCCCGACAATTGGCTTTTTGAAAGGAGGTTGTAGTGCACCATCTGCCGCAAATAACTTAATCAACTCATCAAAGTCATTCGCATTTAATAAATTCATGTAGTTCAATATGGTGGGATTTGTAACACCTTCAATATTGACTTTGGTTCGTTTAGTGATTTCTGTAGGAGGAGCGACAGGAGCACTAACGCTCTTGAAATTGCCCATTTTATCAGTGTCAAATCCCATATCTACTACGGTATTACGTAGCACGGTAATTTGTTGACCCGCATCTAACCCTTGGAGGGAAACTAGTACCGCATTGGCATTAGCGGAAAGTTTATAACCCTCAGGAATCGGCGCAACAACACCTTGCTCCATTAATTCTCCCAGCTTGTACCAGAAACCCAGTTTAATGTTAGCAGTCCAAGTAGCGTAGGTTCGGCAGATAGGAGTGTCCGCATGGTTAGCCAAATCGCACATTACTTGAGATTGTTCTTGAAAGCTCATTGCTTTGATCTCATTAAGAGTAATCTCGGCAAACTGCATATTAGCAGCCCCAGGAGCAGCGATTGTAATACTTTTGCCCATCTCCAAGTAAGCAAACCAGATCCAAGCCAATTGATCTTCTGCACTAAGCTGATTAAATCTAGCTGTTAACGCTGGTACTGCATCAGCAGTCAAAGTATTGCTGGAGAAGATGTTACGAGCTGAATCTATAGTAAATGGCATAGATATTTTTCCGTTGTTTTATTAACTTATGTAAACAATGTTAACAAGTTTTGTAACGAAATATCTATATATCTTGACAGATTTAATATTTCCTTCAATATTCATATCCATTGGGCATAAATTATGCTTTAACTGCTCGGCGATCGCTTTTTCAAATCTCATTTAAACCGCAAAAGACTCCTCCCAGTTACAGGAGAAGCCTTATTCAATGCTGTTCGGTTAATAATAATTATTTGATTGATTTTTAGTTAATTGTTGGTTTAGGCAACTACTTTAGATTTTGACCAAACACCGTTTTCATCTTCATCGTACTTATCCTTAATCGTTGCCCAAGCTTGATGTTCGGCTTTGGTCTCATCATCAGTCTGATTCAAAACTGTGTTGTAGCACTCAATAAAATCTTGCTGTGCTGCTTCTGAAAGATGGGAGCGAATTTCGGGAGATAAATCTTCCACTCCATTGCATTGACCAGGACAAGGACGAGGTAGTGCAGATTCGTTGATGTGGATCTCTTCACCACCAGCGCTTTCAATTAATAGCTGATATTCGCCAGATCTATTAGCAGGAACTTCCACCATCAAGAGATATTCTCCCGCTTTGACACGGGTTTCATAAATTGCTGCTTTTTCCTCGGGCATTCCTAAAGTAGCTAATGCGGAAGCCAATCCTGCACCAGCACTACCAGCGATCGCACCAGAGGCTGCGCCCAATAATACTGAAGTGATTGGTCCTGCGGCTACCACCGAACCGATAAAGGGGATAAACAGCACTCCCATCCCAGTAAAGAGACTGAGAAGAGAACCAAATAGGGAACCAAAAACCGCCCCTGTGCGTAAACCACCTAAAATTACATCCTTTTTGGAAATAAAACCTGAAATACGAGTTTTAGATTCAAAATTCTGACCCATTAGGGAGATATGGTCTTGGGGGACACCGCGATCGATTAAACGGCGCACCAGTTGATCTACTTGTGATTCTTCTTTGAGTACGGCAGTAATAGTCCGTTCTGCTTTGTATACCTCTGTCATATTATTTGAAATTTTGCTTGATAGTTTTTGCTGTTTTGTTTGAAGAAAAAAGAGTAGAAAGAAACATGATGATTCTTTCTTTGACACTGATTGCTTAAGCGTTAACAGTGGGCTTAGTCTCTAATCCAGAGCGATCGCCACTACTTTGTAATTTTTCACCTTCGATAAAAGAACGCAACATCCAAGCCATTTCTTCGTGTTGTTCCATTAATCCTGTTAAAAAATCCGCAGTACCTTGGTCGTGATACTCATCGCCAGATTTATCGATATCTTCTCTGAGGTTACGAATCACTTGTTCGTGGTCGTTTACTAAGCGAACCACCATTTCGTTAGCATTAGGGAGATCGTTAGGATGTTCTTTGATTGTGCCGTATTCAATAAATCCTGCTGCTGTCCCCAAAGGATAACCACCGAGGATTCTAACTCGTTCGGCGATCGCATCAATGTTAATAGTTAAGGCATTATAGTGTTCTTCCCACAGTGTGTGTAGAGTGCGGAATTGAGGCCCAACAATATCCCAATGATACTTTTTAGTTTTAATTAGTAGTAGATAAAGGTCAGCTAAGTCACGGTTGAGTAATTCGATTACCCCATGACGCTGTTCTTCTGTTAATCCGATGTTTACCTGAGACATATTTTTTTTTTAACTTCACTTTTATTAGAACAATTAGTAAAGCGATCGCGAATCTATAACAGGACATAACTTTACTGATTTTAGATATATCCAAGGGATGATTTCATTTGTTAGGGGGAACATAGATAATATTGACTAATTAAAGTAAAAACTAAAGATTTATTACTTATTTGTTACCAAAAATCCCATTAATCTATAAATATTTAGCTTCTAGAATTTAGCTTCTAGACTAGGAATTTTAATATGTCTGAATTTAACGGCGTAATGATGCAATATTTCCATTGGTACAATGAACCCGATGGTAGTTTATGGAATCAAGTGGCAGAAAATGCTGCGGAATTGGCAAAGATCGGAGTTACTTCTTTGTGGCTGCCTCCTGCCTATAAAGGTACTGCTGGTGGTTATGACGTAGGTTATGGTGTCTACGATATGTTCGATTTGGGTGAATTTGACCAAAAAGGTTCGGTTAGAACTAAATACGGTACAAAAGATGAATATATTAATGCGATTAAGGTAGCTCAAGAGGCTGGCATCCGCATCTATGCAGACGTGGTCTTAAATCATAAGCTGGGGGGGGATCAGGAAGAAGAAGTTGAAGCAACACCAATGAATCCCCACAATCGCCACGAAGCAATCGGAGATTTGCAGACAGTAAAAACCTGGACTCACTTTACTTTTCCTGGGCGTGGGGATAAGTATTCCAGCTTACAATGGCATTGGTATCATTTCGATGCGGTTGATTATAATGCCTATGACGGAGATGCTGATGCTATCTATCTATTTAAAGATAAGCAATTTGACGAACAGGTAGATTTAGCCAAGGGTTCCTTTGATTATCTGATGGGTTGCGACCTCGATGTCGAACACCCTGAGGTCAGGGGAGAACTTATGTATTGGGGTGAATGGTATGTAGACACTACCGATGTCGATGGTTTCCGTTTCGATGCCGTTAAACATGTCAAAGCAGGATTTTTTCCTAATTGGCTAAACCATGTAAGAGAACGTTCGGGAAAACCTCTATTTGCTGTGGGAGAATATTGGTCGGGAAATATTGAAGCTCTACACCACTTTATTGGTGAGACTGGTGGGGATGTGGCTTTATTTGATGCACCTTTACACTATAACTTTACCGAGGCGAGTAAAACGGGTAATAACTTTGATATGCGTCAAATATTTGATGGCACCTTAGTTAAAGACCAACCTACCCTAGCAGTAACTCTAGTAGAGAATCATGATTCTCAGCCTTTGCAAGCTTTAGAGTCGGTGGTTGAAGCCTGGTTTAAACCTTTAGCCTATGCTCTAATTTTGCTAAGAAGAGATGGTTATCCTTGCATTTTCTATGCTGACTATTATGGCGCACATTACCAGGATGTTGGCAGAGATGGACAAGAATACGAGATTTGGATGGATTCCCATCAATGGCTAATTGATAAGTTTCTCCAGGCTCGTCAAGATCTCGCCTATGGTGATCAGTATGATTACTTCGACCATGGAAACTGTATTGGCTGGACAAGACTAGGTGATGAGAATCATCCGGGGGGCATAGCAGTAGTTTTGAGTAATGGTGATCAAGGTACAAAATGGATGGAAATCGGTCAACCAAACCAAACTTATATCGATCTAACCAAACATATCGATGAACCTACTACTACTAATGATGAAGGTTGGGCGAACTTCCGCTGTTTAGCAGGTTCGGTATCGGTTTGGGTTCCCAAATCATAGAAAATACGGCATATGATGCGAAACTAGTCCTTTGTTTAGGGCTAGTTAAGGGCAGATCTAAGATTTAGGCAGAGAACAAGTAAAAGTAGTTCCACTGTTATCTAAATTACTATTATCTAAATTACTTTGAGATTCTACTGTCAGTTTTCCCTGATGAGCATTGATAATTTGTTGACAAAGATATAACCCTAAACCTTTTCCTGCCCGTCGATGATTTCCTTGATGATACCGTTGGAAAATAGCTTGTTGTTCTTGGGGTGATATGCCAATTCCCGTATCCTTTACTTGAATAATTACATCCGAATCGCTTTGAGATAGAGCCACTTTGACACTTCCCTGATCAGTAAACTTGATGGCATTGCTAACCAGGTTAGTAATTACTCGGCGTAACTCTAGACGATCTCCTTTGATTTCAGGAACATTATCGGCAGAATCATTTGAAAGCTCAATATCCTTGTCCATTGCCAGGGGCTTAAGTTCGGTAATAACTTCATCAACTAATTGTTTTAAATCGACAGGAATAAAACTAAGGGTTTTTTGCCCTAATTCATAGTGATGAGTTTCTAGGAGGGTGTTCAACATCTCCAACATATTATCATTACTACTGACAATATTGGCGATCGCTTCTTGTTGTTCACAGGTAACATCGCCAAAGGCTTGTTGCAAAATCAGATCCAGCATACGGTTGGCTGCTACTAGGGGGGTGCGTAGGTCATGAGTCAAACAAGAAACAAAATTTTCTCGCTGATCGATGGTTTCCTTGAGACGTAACATAGATCGTACCCTAGCCTGTAATTCGTCGATCTGAAAAGGCTTGCGGACAAATTCATCTGCCCCCGCATCTAATCCCGTTACCAGGCTAGATTCTACTCTGGCTGTAACTAACAAGATAGGGATAAAAGGAATATTTTTATCCTCACGGATGCGTCGCGTTACCTCATAACCATCCATTCCAGGCATCATTACATCTAGCAAAATAAGACTAGGAGGAGCTTGTTTTATATGTGCTAAGGCTGTCTCTCCATTATGAGCTAAAACGACTTGATGTCCTTCTTGTTCAAGGGCTAGCTGAACTAAGAGAAGGTTGTCGGGAATATCATCTACTGCCAGAATATAATTATTTTTGATAGTTGTTGGGACAGACATTGTTTATGAAAAAGTTATAAAAAAGACAAATTATCTATCATACTAAATAATATCTATTTACCTAAGCATCGTACTTACGAGGGATTTCAACTATAAATGTAGACCCTTCACCTAATTCGCTATTCACTAAAATTTTGCCTTTCATCATCTTAACTAAAGATTCCGAAATGGCTAACCCCAAACCTGTTCCTGCATGTTCGCGGGTAAAAGTTTGATCTCCTTGTCTGAAAGCCTGAAATATTTTGTTTTGATCTTCTGAGGCAATGCCGATTCCTGTGTCAGTAACGGCAATAGCAATGGTTGTATCCTCTATTTCCCAAGCTCTGACTATCACTCCACCCGATTCGGTAAACTTGAGGGCATTGGAAAGCAAGTTGATTAAAGTTCGTTTAATAAAGTTAGAATCTTGAACTAAGAAACTATCCTCTAGTTGGATATCGGTGACTAAACTAAGATTTTTTTGTAAAGCTAAAGAACGTAATTCTTCCACAGTTAATTTAATTAAAAAATTTAGATCTAGTTTTTGTGGATTTAAATCTAGTTTTCCTGCTTCGATTTTAGAAAAATCAAGCATTTCATTAATCATGTCCAGTAAGTTTTTTCCATTATTGAAAATCCGCTGAATTAGATTTTGTTGCTGTTCGGAAAGAGGATCGGGATACTGGCGCAGTAACAGTTGAGAAAAGCCCATAATCGCATTCATTGGCGTGCGTAATTCGTGGGACATGGTTGCTAAAAACTCAGACTTAAGATTATAGGATTCTTGTAATTTTATGTTTTGTAATTTTATTTGTTGCTTCTGTTTTTCTAATTCTTGATTTTTGAGTAACAATAATTCGTTACCAGCGCGAAGACGTTCATTGACAGCTTCTACTGCTTGCTCTGCTTTGTGGATGCGAATCGCACTAGTAATTGCTTTGGCTAAACTTTCTGGCTCTATTTTCCCTTTTGATATGTAGTCTGCCGCCCCAGCTTTCATAATTTCTACAGCAATCTCTTCATCACCTTGACCAGTGAGAACAATTATGGGTAAATCTAAATTTAAAGCTTTGATTTCGGCAATTAAATTTAAACCATTAATATCTGGCAAACGATAATCCAGTAAAACTAAATCGAAATCCTGATTAGTGGTGGTGGCAACCTGTAGTAGATTGCTTTTATCTCCATTAGTTTTAGAGTTGTCAATCTCTTTTTCTGCACAGTTAGAGTCACAATCTTGCGCTTTTGATGCTAGATTAGCTAGTGCTTCTTGACCATTTTGTACTTCAGTTAATATTGCCGAAAAATTAGCTTTTTTAAAAGCTCGTTTAACCGTAAGGCGATCAACTTCGTCATCATCAACCAGTAGTATTGAATACTGTTCCTCATTCATTATCAATTATCAATTATTCATTAACTATGGCATTTCACACAAAGCCCAATATTTATTCAAAGCAACCATTACTTCGGCAAAATTAACAAAAGTAACAGGTTTAAGAATATATCCAGCAACATTTAGGTTATAGGCTTCTATGCGATCGCGATCTTCATCAGAAGTGGTCAAAACAATTACAGGAGTCCGTTTTAATTCTTCATTTTGTCTTAATTCTTGAAGAAATTCTAGACCGTTCATTTTGGGCATATTTAGGTCTAGTAAGATTAATCTTCTATTTTCTGGCACTAGAGGAGGTTCGCCGTTTTGAGACTGCAACATATATAATGCTTCAATCCCGTTACCAGCTAAGAACAAGGGATTCGTGATTTTGTACTTTTTGAACGCTCGTTTGACGTTCATGACATCAACCTCGTCATCTTCTACCAATAAAATATTGATTATTCTCTCTTCCATGGTTTTATATTTCAGGCTTTTTGCGCTGTTAGTTTTGCTGGGATTATAAAACTAAACTATTTTTAAACTACAGTACTATCGTAAATTTTAGAATTCATCATGGCATCAGCTAAAAGTTGTATCTCAAGTAGCCAAAATACAAAGAAAATCTAAAATAAAAGTTATTTTAAGAGACTATTTTGT
>CALLPS010000001.1 GCA_938015355.1 uncultured Pleurocapsa sp. | reverse complement strand
GGGGCAGAAATCCTCGCTGGCTCAACTAGACTGAAGGCAGGGACAGTAACTAAAATGGCATTGAACATCATTTCCACAGGGGCGATGGTGCGCTATGGCAAGGTTTATGGCAATCGTATGATTGATGTGGCAGTGACTAATGATAAGCTTCATGACCGCGCCTTAAGAATTATTAGCGATCTAACGGATCTTGATCGTCTAGCCGCAGCAGAATTGTTAACCAAGAGCCAGAAAAAAGTTAAGTTAGCTCTGTTGATGCACTGGACTGGTTTGGATGCAGCAGCAGGAACAGCTTTATTAAATAAAGAGCAGGGAGATTTGCGATCGCTCGTCAATCAATACTCTTCAGACGTTTAAAGTAGCTAAAATAGTCCTGGTAGATATTTATATGAGTAAATGAATTGCGTTTGATTGTTTCAGAATCTCCAATCCATTCCCGATCACGTCTAGGATGATCATAAAATAAGACAAAGTATTAGTTTTTAAATACTAAACAAAATACGTAACACTATTTTTGATAGCTAATCAAATCTTTTTTATAAAAAATACCTACATAACCAATGTTAGACGGATCAGGATCTCTCGCCACTTCTATTTTATTTGCTGCTGTTGTTGTCATACTGGGGTGGGGCTATAACAGGGCTAAAACCTTTGGCAGACTGGGAATTCTAGCTTGGTTACAGTCAGTTGTTCTGATGAGTCCTTGGCTATTGTTCTTTGGCTTATTTTCTCTGGGCATATTTCTCAATTTAGTTAGCATCCTGTTTTTGTTATTAGTTTCCGTCGCCGTCTATATTTGGCTGGGAAAACAGCTACGCGAAGCAGGACAAGATGCCCTACTACAGGAGAAAGCCGCCGCTAGGATTAAACAGCAAGCTGAGGCAGAATCTTCTCCTACTGAAGCCGAGGATGAGTTACAACAGTCAGAAGTCATCGAAGCATCACCCATTCCTGATGAAGACTTAGCAACCCTTAGAGGAATTTTTGGCATTGACACTTTTTTTGCTACTGAAACTATCCCCTATCAAGATGGTGCAATTTTCAAAGGGAATCTCAGAGGAGAACCAGAAGTCACCTATTCTAAGATGAGTGAGAAACTAGAACAGGCTTTTGACGATAAATACCGTCTGTTCCTCGTAGAAAGCCCCGAATCAAGACCAGTAGTGGTTATTTTACCCAAAACTAATGATCCTCAGACTACTACCCTGCCACAGAAAAACTTAGCCTTGGTATTGTTAGTCGGTACCATTCTCACTAGTTTAGAAGCAGCTAGTGTCTTACAGGGTTTTGATCTATTTAACGATCTTAGTCGCTATGGCGAAGCCCTCCCCATTAGTTTAGGTTTATGGTTGATCTTACTCGCTCATGAAATTGGTCATCGAGTTTTTGCTAATCGCTACCAAATTCGTCTCAGCATTCCTTTCTTCTTACCTACTTGGCAGATCGGTTCTTTCGGTGCCATTACCCGTTTTGAGTCCTTACTACCTAATCGCACTGCACTATTTGATATTGCCTTGGCTGGCCCTGCCGCAGGAGGAATTATCTCCTTACTATTATTAGTTTCTGGTTTAGTCTTGTCTCATCCAGGCAGTATGTTTCAATTGCCGACCGAGTTCTTTCGTGCTTCGGTTTTGGTGGGCACCTTGGCAAAAGTTATCTTAGGTTCAGCTATAGAGACGTCAGTTGTTGATATTCATCCCCTAGTAGTCATTGGCTGGCTCGGTTTGTTAATTAACGCCTTAAACCTTTTACCAGCAGGCAAGTTAGATGGAGGTCGGATTGTCCACGCTATTTATGGACGTAAAACTGCCAGACGTAGTACCCTAGCCACTCTAATTATTTTAGGAATTGTTTCTTTATTTAATCCTGCTAATCCCATACCTTTATACTGGGCAGTATTAATCTTATTTTTACAGCGGGACTTAGAACGCCCAGTGCAAAATGAATTAACCGAACCAGACGATAGTAGAGCCGCGTGGGGTTTATTATCCCTATTCCTCATGTTGGCAACTTTAATCCCTCTTAGCTCTAGTTTGGCTGGTAGGATCGGTTTAGGCTCATAATTTTAAACTAATAGTCTTAGCCTCCTACTTACAGGTTGGGGTTGTTGATTAGAAGCACAGAAGTATCATGATTGGAGAAACTCTTGATAAACGTTATCGTGTCCTCAGTCTCTTGGGAACAGGAACATGTGGTCAAACGTACCTGGGGTCAAATATTCAGACAAAACAGGAAGTTCCCTGTGTAATTAAGCAATTTGAGCCAGAAGCTAAAGATACTCTCAGCTTACGTAAAGCTAAATATTTGTTTGCCAGAGAAGTCAAAATTTTGCAGATTTTAGGCAAATCCGATCGCATTCCCGATCTTCTAGCCTATTTTCGACAAGGAGAAAAGTTTTATCTCGTCCATGAATTTGTTGAAGGTACGGATTTAACCAACGAACTTGGCGATCGCCGATGGTCAGGAGTTGAAGTATTAGGCTTGCTGCGAGAGATCTTAGAAATTGTGGAAGTCGCTCATCGAGAAAAGGTAATTCACCAAGATATCAAACCTTCTAATATTATTCGTCGTCAGTCTGATGGTAAATTAATGTTGATTGATTTTGGCTCGATCAAAAAAATCAATAATCAGATGGCAAATGAGGAAGGTAATACCAGCATTACTGTCCCGATTGGAACAACTGGTTATATGGCTCCAGAACAAAAAAGTATCAGACCCAAATTAGCCAGCGATATCTATGCCGTGGGCATGATTGGTATTTACGCTTTAACGGGAATTGAACCAAAAGATATATCTTTAGACCATGACACTGAAGTTGTTCAATGGCACGATCTGGCAAAAGTTGAGCCAAAGTTAACTAGGGTTCTAGATCGGATGGTGTCTCCTGATTTTAATCAACGTTATTCATCTGCTAGCGAGGCTTTGGAAACAGTCAGAGGTTTAAAACTAGGTAACAAATTATTAGATATCAAAACCATAATTGGCGCAGGTACATTGTTACTAATTCTTTGCGGGACAGGCTTATATTATTGGCGATTAGAACACTCCCTGAGCAAAACATCAGAAGTGGAGATGTTTGAACAAGATCGCACACAATTTCCTTTTCTGTATCGCAACGATGCAACGGGGATATCGATGAAATATCCTTCTAGCTGGAAACTGTCCCAGTCTGGGTCAGATCGCGGAATTATTGCCAAGTTAACTCCCCAAAAAGACGAGTCTTATTTAATTACCCCTGAAGTTAGTATCCAAGTCGCCCTATCCAACACAGAGTCACTAGAGCAATATACTACCAAAGAGGTTTATCAGATTACTAAGTTGCCTCAAGCAAAAATTATCGATTCTCGCCCTGTCCCCTTTGCTAAGGGAGCTGGACATAAAATTATTTACACGATGGTCAATCCAGATAATAATCTAGAGCAAAAGTATTTACAATTCTGGACTTTAAAAGGCGATCTCGCATACAAAGCAACCTATCAAGCAACCAGCGATGATTATCCCAATTTTGCGCCCACCGTTGAACAAGAAATGATTCCATCCATCAAGATCAATCCCAAGGAGACAGAGTAAGAATTATCGGCGTTGGTAATTTGATGCATGAAGTACACAGTATGTCTGTTCGTCTATCACGGATACCGCTTCGCATATAGCTATCAGCTATCAGCTTTTAACTAGTTTTCTGGTAAGTTATTTCAAGATATTAAACAAGAAAATAATGTTTTAAAAACTCCTGGCAAATAAGGATTTTAACTTATCCCGTACTCAGGTTATACTAAATCCGATTCATATAAGTTACTTTCACAAACAAGTAAAAACTTCTTTAAGTCCCCCAGAATTGGGGGATTTAGGGGGCGAGACAAGAGTAACCTCCACGGACAGGATTTAGTATTACTTAGATTTACCAACGCCGAATTATCCTAGTTTGCGATCGCCATTTGAGAATTTTCAATCACCATTCCCCTATCTAAAGCATAAACTAAGCAATCAAATATAATTAATATAAAGCCGTCGTAGAACGACGGGGCTTTAGACCCTAAGATTTGGTAAGTTAATTATTAGTTCCTATCCCAGCATTACTTAATAATTAATGACCACCAAACAAATATTAGTTACTGGCGCAACAGGCAAAACAGGCTCAATAGTTTACCAAAAACTCAAACAAAATCAGAACTTTGAGGTCAAAGGATTTGCTCGCGATCCTGAAAAAGTCACAGAATTATTTGGCTCTACAACAGGGTTTTATTTTGGGGACATTAAAGATAAATCAACTTTAGAATCGGCAATTAAAGGCTGTCAGGGGTTGGTTATTCTAACCAGTTCTTTTCCCAAGATGGTTGCGCCACCGAAACCAGGAGAACGCCCTCAGTTTGAATATGATGCTGATAGTACGCCCGAATTAGTAGACTATCAGGGGCAAAAGAATCAAATTGATGCTGCTTCTGCTGCGGGAATTGAGCATATTGTCCTAGTTGGTTCGATGGGTGGGACGAATGAGAATCATCCTTTGAACATGATGGGTAATGGCAAAATATTAATTTGGAAGCGCAAAGCTGAAGAGTATTTAGTTAATTCTGGTATCAACTATACGATTATTCGTGCAGGGGGTTTATTAGATCAGCCTGGGGGAAGCAGAAAGCTGCTGGTTGGGGATAATGATGAATTGTTAAACAATCCCCCTGATGGTATTGCCACTTCTATTCCGAGGGCTGATGTGGCAGAAACCGTGATACAAGCTTTACAAGAGAGATCGGCAATTAATAAAGGCTTTGATTTGATTTCCTATCCCGAAGAGGATTCTCAAGGTGCAGTTACTCAAGATTTTGCAGCTTTATTTGCTCAAACTACGGCGGCAAAATTTTAGTCGTCTTTAATAACTGACGTTACGCACTAGGATGTCTGCTTGGGTAGTAGTAGGTAGTAGGTAGTAGGTAGTAGGTAGTAGGTAGTAGGTAGTAGGTAACACCATCTAGTAATTAGAGTTGTGACTTGATGCAAGAAGAGTGCGATCTATGATAATAGCGATGCCTACGGCTAGCTACGCAATCGCAATCTTACTAAGAAAGTAAGTTATAAGTGTCTGAAAGGCTATTAGCTATCCCTTTACTAAATAACCCCCTGCGTAACGTCAGATATTAATCTTCTTAAAGCTTATAGCTACGAACAAACAGACTTTCAACGAAGCTAATTAACATAAGGCGTAAATTATGAATCCTGATGATAAGAAATTTGCTTTCCTCGTTTTAGGAATACCCCTAGTAGGTTTGGTTTACTGTGGTTTAGGCATAGTCGCCATGAGTTCTATTGCTGTAGTTAGGGAGTATCCGATAGTTTCTGGGGGAACTTTTATTTTGTTGCCTTTTTGCATTGCTGCTTATACTTGGATCTCGGCTTCTGCTAAAGCTTATAAGAAGTAAGGCGTTTTGGATTTAATCTATTAAATCGGGGGGAATATTTTTTTTAGCTATAAGCTTTTTGAGAACGTGCTAAAGTCGGCAGTTGCTTATTAAAGCCAAAACAACCTAAATTTTAAATTAGTTATCATCTCAATTTAAAGTTAGACATGTTCCGATTTCTTGCTCAGATTTGGCAAATGTAACGCATATACTCATATCAGTTTTATTTAAGAACCTCAAGGTTTAAAGTTTGTGGAGTTCCCATCCAAGAGGCATAGTCAGTATGATCTTTTAAATCATTTCCTGTCAGAGTGTGAATCAAAATTGTTAGCCCCTGGCGATTTAAAGCTAGCCAAGACATTAGATCTGCATATTCATTACGACTAAATGCTAGCTGACAACTCCAGCAGGGATGAGGTCCAACGGGTTTACAATGTATACGACCAACCGTTACTGGAAATAGCTTACCTGCCTCTTCACACAAGGCTTTTGCTTGTTCCAGAGTCGATTCATCAAAATAAACGTGGACGTGATAACCCTTAATTAAACTAATGTCTTGGAAATTCATGGAAATGTTCTAGTTTCTTTAGTTTACTGGAGCGATCGCATTTCTGATAAAATAAAATGCGATCGCTTTAAACCTTTAAGGATCTACTTAGCTAATTCAGTTTCAATTGCTTGAATCAATTCAGCAGAATCGGGAGTAACGGCACTAGGAAAACGAGCGACAACTTCACCTTTTTTACTAATCAAAAACTTTTCAAAGTTCCAAGCAACATCACCCTGTGGTTCAACAGAAGTAGTCAAGGTTTTATACAATGGGTGTTGTTCTGCGCCTTTAGCATGAACTTTATCCATCAAATCGAAGCTAACGCCATAGCTAGTTTCACAAAACGTAGCAATCTCTTCGTTTGTTCCTGGCTCTTGTGCGCCAAAATCATTACAAGGGAAACCAAGTACTTGTAAGCCTTTGTCTTTATAGTCTTGGTTAAGTTGTTCTAGTCCTTTGTATTGAGGAGTATAACCGCAGTAAGAAGCCACATTAACAATTAGTAATACCTTACCTTGGTAGTCGGCAAACTTTTCCTCTTTGCCTTTAATGTTTTTAACTGCTATATCGGATATATTGCTCATGATCTACCTATAAATTGGATTAATTAAAGATGCCAGATCGTACTGTACCATTACGACCGACTCAGATCAGTAAAGTTGGGGATTTATCTGTCAGAATTACTCATTCTGCTGATGAGTTAACTCAGGATGCAGCTACCTTGGCACAAGATTATTTGCAATTACTATTGGAACAACAAGCAACTGTCAGCATTATTTTAGCGACAGGAAACTCACAACTCAAGTTTTTAGATAAGATAGTCAATGCCAACAAGCTCGATTGGTCACGGATTATTTTATTTCACTTAGACGAGTATTTAGGCATCTGTGCTGATCATCCTGGCAGCTTTCGTTATTATCTACGCAGTAAGGTTGAACAGCGAGTACAGCCCCGCAGGTTTAACTATATAGAAGGAGATGCACCACAACCTCTATTAGAATGTGATCGCTATAGCACGTTACTCCAACAACAATCAATTGATCTTTGTTTATTAGGTATTGGGGACAATGGACACCTCGCATTTAATGAGCCAAGTGTTGCCGATTTCAATGATACGGAAGTAGTAAAACTAGTTAAATTAGAAACTAAAACTCGACAGCAACAGGTAAATGGTGGTTATTTCCCCAACTTAGAAAGTGTCCCTAACTATGCCTATACCTTAACCATTCCTACAATTTGTACGGCAAAAAAAATCTTTTGTTTAGCGGGAGGAGAACATAAAGCAGAGGTGGTAAGACAGACATTAAAAAATGCGATCGCGCCAGACTTCCCCGCAACTATCTTACGCATTTTACCTCAAGCTACTTTATTTTGTACAGTGGGTAGCTGTAAGCTTTATTGCTGATATTATTGAGGGTTATTTGATTCTAAATTAATTATCCTAACCATTGCTTCGACTGCTATCAAAGGCATTACTTTAAATATTGATGTTATCTACTTTACCGTATATAAAAATAATTAATATACCTTATTCAAAAATTAAGAAACTATCGGAGCTTTAGGTAATAGAAGTAAAGCAGCGAGCAAAGCTAGTTTAATTAATATGGGAGCAAAAAATATACTGAGGAATAAACCAAGACAAGCTACTAAGCCAGCAGACATCGCTTCAACGTCTTCAGTAAGAGTTATTTTTAAGTATCCCGCAACACCAGTCAAAGTCAAAGTAATCAGTAAAGCCATTTCCCTAACCTCATTAGTTTGTTCTCTAAATTAGAGGTATGTTTGGGGTTAAACGGTTTATGCAGTTGTTGGATGGAAGATAAAATCCCGAAAATGCGATCGCCGATTTTGAAGAGAATAAACAAGCTGTTCGTCATAGCAATTTTGAAGTTGAAAAAAAGATGGAAAATTTTCTGCTCAATCTTGAAGGCTGAAATTAAAAAAAATCACAGCGAATATACTTAATTTTGTTAATACTTCGTAAATATACAATGAAGTTCATGGTTGTTTTTAGATATTATTTGTATCTAAGCAATATGATTGTATGATTTCACATACAATAATAGTAAATTAATTTCAAAAATGCAGTATTTTTCAGGATTTACTCTGTAAAACTTTGTTTGTAAAATGAATAGATAACAGCAATTAGTCTGCAATTAAAATATTTTTATCTGAGCTTTATAAAAAATATTTTCATAGTATTCACGAAGATAGTTCTGCTAAACAATCAGAAATTGTGAATTAACTATAGATATAGATATTAAATATCATGCATAATTATCAACTTAAAAACATGGTTATAAATTGCATAAGCTAAGTAGCTGATAATCTAGCAAAGATTTTATAATCACAAATATTGTGATTATAGAGAGTCTTATTTTTCAACAATTAAATTTTTATATACTATACAATACGGAGACTTACCATTGTTTATTTTGTTGTTAGCAGCTATATATCTAACTATTATTTATGGCATCCTTAAAATAGCGGAACAATTTGCTCAAAAAGAGAATTCATTTCATTATTAGTTGTTAATTCTGGATCAAGTAAGTAGGTAGGCGTAATTAAATATAAAACCAAAATTAGGATCTTAATTTTGACGTTGATTATTTGCCTGTCTTGTATTCTCCACTACCTCACTACCCAAAGTATCTTCTAATTAATTTGACCCACCTACTTAATAGGGCGATCGCGCGGTAGAAATCACAATTTATAGATTACAGTGAAGTTTGTTAGGTAGACAAGGTTTAACAAAATACATGTTAAATACTAAATGGCAAATGTTATCGACATCAGCAGCACCTTCGGAGTTTGCCCTGGGGGTACAGCAGATTACGGTCAGAGAATCGAAATATTGCGCTCAATTGCTATGGCAGAGAGGAATACGCGATTTAGCTCAACTGCCAGGATTTTTGAATCCAGCTTTATATCAGCCTGCTAGCCCTAATGCTTTTGGTCAAGAAATGGAATTGGCGATCGCTCGTTTACAATTAGCGCGGGATCGTGGGGAGAAAGTCACTATTTGGGGAGATTTTGATGCGGATGGGATTACTTCTACTAGTGTTTTATGGGATGGTTTAGGGCAGTTTCTAACCCAACATTTACAACTAGATTATTATATTCCGAATCGTCTTAAGGAATCTCACGGTTTAAATAACCCTGGAATATTAAAATTGGCAGAAGCAGGAACAAAACTTATTGTTACCTGCGACACAGGAAGTACTAATCTGGAAGAGATTGCCTATGCTAGCGAGTTAGGTATTGAGATCATCGTTACCGATCATCATACCCTGCCTGAATCTCGTCCTGAAGTTACTGCAATTATTAATCCTCGCTATTTAACAAAAGACCATCCTCTATATCATCTTTCTGGGGTAGCAGTGGCATATAAATTAGTGGAGGCATTATATAAAGCCTTACCTGATATTCCGCAGCAGCCTTTAGAAAACTTATTAGATTTAGTTGCCATTGGTTTAATTGCCGACTTAGTGGAATTAAAAGGAGACTGTCGCTATCTAGCTCAAGTAGGAATTCAACAGCTACAAAAACAGGTCAAAGCCAGTACTATGACTCGTCCTGGGGTCGCTAAATTACTCGATTTATGCCGTCGCAATGGCGATCGCCCGACGGATATTTCTTTTGGTTTAGGGCCCAGAATTAATGCGGTGAGCCGCATTCATGGTGATGCCAGTTTTTGCGTGGAGTTACTTACCAGTCAGGATGCTCAACATTGTCGTCAATTAGCTGAAGAAGCAGAATTAGCCAATACTCGTCGCAAATCTTTACAAAAAGATACAATCAAGCAGGTTAGCAAAAAACTACAGCAATTAGATTTATCTACCACCTCGGTAATTGTCCTAGAAGATCCCCAATGGCAGGGGGGAGTATTAGGTTTAGCAGCAGGGCAAATTGCTCAAGAATATGGTCGTCCGACGGTGCTATTAAGTAGTGATCATAAAAACAGCACAGGGGAAATAATGGCGAGGGGATCTGCCAGATCCGTTAACGGTATTGATTTATATCAGCTAGTCAAATCCCAGTCAGACTTGTTACACCGCTTTGGGGGACATCCTTTTGCTGCGGGGCTAAGTTTGCCCTTGGAGAATTTAAAGATATTTAAACAAGGAATTAATCAACAGTTAAGACAAGAGGCTAATGTTGCCGATCTAGTACCCCAAATAGATATTGATCTTGAGGTTACGGTGGCAGATCTTGGTCAAGAATTGTTCAATGATTTAAGACAGTTGGAACCCTATGGTATGGGTAATCCCATCCCCAAGTTGTTGATTAAAAATTGTTGGTTTACTAATGCCTGGAATAAAAATATTCAGGATAATCGAGGCAACAAGGTTCAATATATCAAAACTACGTTTAACATCTGGGATGACTCAACGAATCAAGGTTTTCCTGGTATCTGGTGGGGTCATTATAAAGATGAAATCCCTGTAACGGGAAAATGTGAAGCGATCGCCGAATTGGATTTTAATACTTATAATAAACGCTACGAAATCAGGTTAGTTGCTCTACGTCTAGC